>URCM01000018.1 GCA_900546355.1 uncultured Bacteroides sp. | reverse complement strand
GACAACGCGGCGATGATCGCCATTACGGGCTATTATAAGTATTTGGATAAGGATTTCTGCGCAATAGACAAGCCGGCCTATTCGCGGGTGACATTGAAATAAGGGAATTACGAATATAAATCAATTAAAACGAAAATAAAGTATGTCAGTAGAAACGAAGAAACTAAGTAAGGAAATAAGCGAAATATTCTGGAGAGAAGGCTTTTCGCTGGCTACGGCTGAAAGCTGCACGGCCGGAAATGTGGCGGCTATCATTACTGCAATTCCGGGCAGTTCCCGTTTTTATAAAGGCGGTATAGTGGCTTATGCCGACGAGGTGAAGCGGAACCTGTTGCACGTAAAGGCGGAGACGCTGGAAGCCTGCGGCGCAGTGAGCGAAGAGACGGTGACGGAAATGGTGAAGGGTGCCATTGAGACTTTCGGTACGGATTACGCGATGGCTACATCGGGCATTGCGGGTCCTGGAGGGGGTACTCACGAGAAGCCCGTAGGTACGATTTGGCTTGCTGCCGGTAATAAGGACCGCATCCTGACCCTGAAATTGACAGAAGACGAGGGACGTGAGAAAAATATCCAGTCTGCTACGAAAAATGTACTTCAATTATTGCTCTCCGCTTGCCAAAACCAAGAAAATGAGCAATAAAAGATAAATTGTAGTGAAAAAACTTGCATATTTGAAATAAAACTTCTTACTTTGCACTCCGTTTTAAGGAGCATAGAAATAAAACTATAAAAACGAAGATAGAAATGTCAAAAATTTGTCAAATTACCGGAAAGAGAGCCATGGTTGGCAACAATGTTTCACACTCTAAGAGAAGAACGAAAAGAACGTTCGAGGTGAACTTGTTTACTAAGAAATTCTACTATGTAGAACAAGATTGCTGGATTAGCCTGAAGATTAGTGCTAACGGCTTGAGAATTATTAATAAGAAGGGCCTGGACGCTGCGTTGAACGAAGCTGTGGCTAAAGGTTATTGTGATTGGAAAACTATCAAAATCGTTGGTTAATTAAAAGGAGAGTAAGACAATGGCTAAGAAAGCGAAAGGAAACAGAGTGCAGGTGATTTTGGAATGCACTGAAATGAAAGATAGTGGTATGCCGGGTACTTCTCGTTACATCACTACGAAGAATAGAAAGAATACCCCTGAGCGATTGGAATTGAAAAAATACAATCCTATTTTGAAAAGAGTAACAGTACATAAAGAAATTAAATAATACGAGACCATGGCAAAGAAAACAGTCGCAACCCTTCAGACAGGTAAAGAAGGACGTTCTTACACAAAGGTTATCAAGATGGTTAAGTCGCCGAAGACAGGTGCTTATGTCTTTGATGAAGAAATGGTTCCTAATGAAAAAGTACAGGATTTCTTCAAGAAATAAACCATATTGTTTTTATTTTGAATACAAAAAGCCCTTTCCGTTTATGATGGAAAGGGCTTTTTGGTTTATTACAGAGAATTTCGTATATTTGCAGAAGAAAGCCGCATTCAAAGAAGAATCAGATACATAAAACATAAATTGTATGGGAATTTTTAGTTTTTTCTCAAAGGAAAAGAAAGAAACGCTGGATAAAGGTTTGTCGAAGACCAAACAAAGCGTGTTCAGCAAGATAGCCCGTGCCGTGGCCGGAAAGTCGAAGGTGGATGACGAGGTATTGGACAATCTGGAAGAAGTGCTTATCACTTCGGATGTGGGTGTGGAAACGACACTCAAAATCATTCGGCGCATTGAAAAGCGCGTGGCACAAGACAAGTACATCAATACGGAAGAATTGAACCATATCTTGCGCGACGAAATTGCTGCCTTGCTGACTGAAAACAATACGGTGGACGCCGCTGATTTTGATATCCCCGACGGTAAAACGCCATACGTCATCATGGTGGTAGGCGTGAACGGGGTAGGGAAAACTACGACGATAGGCAAGCTGGCGTACCAGTTCAAGAAAGCTGGCAAGTCGGTCTATCTGGGAGCCGCTGATACGTTCCGTGCCGCTGCGGTAGAGCAACTTGTGATATGGGGCGAGCGGGTAGGAGTGCCGGTAGTGAAGCAAAAGATGGGTTCCGATCCGGCCTCTGTGGCATTTGATACGCTTAGTTCCGCGGTCGCTAATCATGCCGATGTGGTGATTATAGATACTGCGGGCCGCCTGCATAATAAAGTCGGCTTGATGAATGAACTGACAAAAATCAAGAACGTGATGAAGAAAGTCGTGTCCGATGCTCCGCACGAAGTATTGCTGGTGCTTGATGGTTCGACCGGACAGAACGCTTTCGAACAGGCGAAGCAGTTTACGTTGGCGACGGAAGTAAACGCCATGGCTATTACCAAGCTGGACGGGACGGCCAAGGGAGGTGTTGTCATTGGCATTTCCGACCAGTTTAAGATTCCTGTAAAATATATCGGGCTGGGTGAAGGTATGGAAGACCTGCAAGTGTTCCGGCGCCGTGAATTTGTAGATTCATTGTTTGGTACAACAGATAGTAAATGAGGAAAAATACCATAGATATTATTACCTTAGGCTGCTCGAAGAATTTAGTTGATTCGGAAAAATTAATGCGTCAGCTTGAGGCGAACGGTTATCGGGTGACGCACGATAGTGAAAATCCGCAAGGTGAAATAGCTGTAATCAATACATGCGGCTTTATCGGCGACGCTAAAGAAGAGTCTATTAATATGATTCTGGAGTTTTGCCAGGCAAAAGAAGCAGGGCGATTGAAGAAATTGTATGTAATGGGATGTCTTTCGGAACGTTACCTGCATGACCTTGAAGTGGAGATTCCGCAAGTAGACCGTTTTTATGGGAAGTTCGACTGGAATGCTTTGATAACAGATTTGGGTAAAGCGTGGCATCCTGAGTTTTCGTTGGAACGTCGTCTTACTACTCCCAAGCATTATGCATATTTGAAAATATCGGAAGGATGCGACCGTAAGTGTGCCTATTGTGCTATTCCCATTATTACAGGGAAGCACGTTTCGCGTCCGATAGAAGATGTTTTGGAGGAAGTGCGTCTGTTGGTGGCGCAAGGCGTGAAAGAGTTTCAGGTCATTGCTCAAGAATTGACTTATTACGGTATTGATCTGTACAAGAAACAGATGTTGCCTGAGCTGATAGAACGGATGGCGGAAATACCGGGTGTGAAATGGATTCGCTTGCACTACGCCTACCCAGCCCATTTCCCGGAAGACTTGTTTCGCGTGATGCGCGAACATGACAATGTGTGTAAGTATATGGATATAGCCCTGCAGCACGTCAGCGACAATATGCTGGAACGGATGCGCCGCCACGTAACAAAAGAAGAAACTTATGCGTTGGTCGAGCGGTTCCGCCGCGAGGTGCCGGGTATCGCTTTGCGTACTACATTGATGGTGGGATTTCCCGGTGAAACGGAAGAAGACTTCGAAGAACTGAAAGAATTCGTCCGCCATGCCCGTTTCGACCGTATGGGCGCATTTGCTTATTCGGAAGAAGAAGGTACTTATTCCGCCCGTCATTACAAGGATGATGTGTCCCCCGAAGTAAAACAGCGGCGTTTGGATGAACTGATGTCGATACAGCAAGAGATATCAAGCGAGTTAAGCCATGCCAAGATAGGCAAGGAGTTCCGTATCATTATTGACCGCAAGGAAGGGGACTATTATGTGGGACGTACTGAGTTCGACTCTCCTGAAGTCGATCCTGAAGTTCTGGTGAAGGAGGAAAGGACGCTGCATGTAGGTTCTTTCCATCGGGTGTGGATAGAAGACGCCGATGATTTTGATTTGTACGCGAGACTAGTATGAACAATAAGGAATTGATAAAGGAACTCTCAGAACGTTTGGGTTATACCTGCGAGGATGCCTCACGCTTGCTTGATTCGTTGACCGATGTGGTGAGCGAACAGTTGCAGGAAGGTAAGCTTTTGGATATTGAAGGGTTTGGTACGTTTGAAGTAAAGAAGGAACCGGAACGGGTGGTGGTCAATCCGTTGACAAAACAGCGCTTTCTGGTTCCCCCAAAGTTGGTGCCGGATTTCCGTCCGTCTCCTATATGGGAAGAAAAACTGAAATGAATGTCTGCGGAACACAATGAATGAAAGATGTACGTTACAGGGATTGGCCGGGATGTTGGCGCAACGTTGCTCAATGGAACAGGCGGATGCAGATGTGTTTGTGAGGGAATTTTTTGCCTTGGTGAAAGACGCAGTGCTAAGAGACAAGTATGTCAGAGTAAAGGGATTAGGTACTTTTAAGTTGATAGATACGGATGACGAAACCTCACGCTCGCATATTTCTTTTACGCCCGATGTGTCTGTACGCAATTCGATAAACAAGCCTTTTGCCCATTTTGAGATGGTGGCGTTGAACGAAACGGTTCATTTTGATGATGTGGAGGAAGAAACACTTATGGTTCCAGCGGCGGACGAAACTGATTTGGAACTGCATTTGCCCGGCCAGAAAACGGAAACCGGTCAAAAGGAAGAAACCACGGAAAACGGCTTTGTCCAGTCTTTGGAACCACTGGACGGAGCGGGCAAAAAGGCGGTGATTAATGAAGTAAACAATCCGTCTCAATTTCTGGAGACAGATTTTACCGGCGATACCCCTAAACGGAAATTTCGCTTGCCGTGGTGTTTCGTAGCTTCTGTATTATTGATAGGCATATTGATAGGCGGTGGTGTCGCTTGGGGAATATTGTCGGGCAGACGGTATATTCCCGAACAGCTCGTTCGTGTCCTGACTGAAATAGTACAACAGCAATCAGATACGACATCGGCTATAATCGTGAAAAAAGACACGCTTCCGTCTCGTACAAGACACGTCAGGGTGACACTTCCCGCCCTTCCGGAACGAAGTATTGCCGGGAAAGCAGCGGCTCCAGTCATTTTGTCGGATACGGTTCGTTATGCTATTGTAGGCACGCTTACCACTCACATGCTTCGTCGGGGGGAAAGCTTGGCGCGCTTGGCACAACATTATTATGGCAACAAAAACCTGTGGCCCTATTTGGTGCGTCATAACCGTGAAGTCATTAAAGACGCTGACGATATACCCGTAGGTACGTCGATTCGCATTCCGAAGCTGGCGCGAGACGATGATTGAGAACGGATTTAAAAAACTTTAGCCCAATAAGATTTAAATGGGAAGCCACAGCTAGTTTTTTTAATAAAAATTAGTTGTAGCTGTTAATATTATGCCGTACTTTTGAAACCGATTAAAGAAAGCGTCTGAAAGGGCGTACAAAGAACCGATAATTGAAACATAAAAAATAAGAAAAACTATGGCTGAAGCTATTGATATTCGTGCATTGAATGAACGAATAGAGCGCGAAAGCGCATTTGTGACCAACCTGATGGCTGGTATGGATCAGGTAATTGTAGGACAGAAACATTTGGTAGAATCGTTGTTAATTGGCCTGTTGTCAGACGGACACATCCTTCTGGAAGGTGTCCCGGGATTGGCGAAGACACTGGCAATCAAAACCCTTGCTTCGCTGATTGACTCCAAGTACAGTCGTGTTCAGTTTACTCCTGACTTATTGCCGGCCGATATTCTCGGTACAATGATATACAGTCAGAAAGACGAACAGTTCGTCACGAATAAAGGTCCCATTTTTGCCAACTTTATTTTGGCGGATGAAATCAACCGTGCCCCTGCAAAAGTGCAGAGTGCGTTGCTCGAAGCGATGCAAGAGCGTCAGGTGACGTTGGGCAAGCAGACATTCGATCTTCCGTCACCATTCTTGGTTATGGCCACTCAAAACCCTATTGAGCAAGAAGGTACATATCCACTTCCTGAAGCGCAAGTAGACCGTTTTATGCTGAAAGTGCTGATTGACTATCCGAAGTTGGAAGAGGAAAAGAAAATCATCCGTCAGAACATATCGGGCGAGAAACAGACGATACGTCCTATTCTGAAGGCGGAAGACATAATCGAAGCACGCAAAGTGGTACGTTTGGTATATTTGGATGAAAAAATCGAACAATATATTGCCGATATCGTTTTCGCTACCCGCTATCCTGAAAAATATGATTTGAAAGACCTGAAGGGACTGATTGGGTTTGGCGGTTCGCCGCGTGCGTCTATTAATCTAGCGTTGGCTGCACGTAGCTATGCATTTATCAAGCGTCGTGGTTATGTTATTCCCGAAGATGTGCGTGCGGTCGCTCATGATGTATTACGTCACCGTATTGGTTTGACTTACGAAGCGGAAGCGACTAATGTTACTTCGGATGAAATCGTAAGTAAAATCTTGAATAAGGTAGAAGTGCCTTGATATTACGGGGAAAAGAAGGTGTGTTAGGGTGGAATTGTTTTTTGATGCTCACATCCTATCCCGACATGCCCTTCTTCCAAACGAGTAGACGTTTTTTTGTGAAACGTGCAGCCGCATTTAGAGGATGTACAAGATGAAAAAGTAAGTACGGATTGCGTTCGTGTAGTCTGTGGTGAAAATATAAATGAAAATGGAAACAAGTGAATTGTTAAAACGGGTACGCCAGATTGAAATCAAGACTCGAGGACTGTCGAGCAATATTTTTGCAGGGCAATACCATTCGGCTTTCAAAGGTAGAGGTATGGCCTTCTCGGAAGTTCGTGAGTATCAGTTCGGCGATGATGTGCGCGATATAGACTGGAACGTGACAGCCCGCTTCGACAAACCGTTTGTCAAGGTGTTCGAGGAAGAACGCGAGCTGACGGTGATGTTGCTGGTAGACGTTTCGAACAGCTTGGATTTCGGTACGGTACAGCAGTTGAAAAAGAATATGGTAACTGAAATAGCCGCGACCTTAGCTTTTTCCGCTATCCAGAACAACGACAAGATAGGTGTTATCTTTTTCTCCGACCGCATAGAGAAATTCATTCCGCCCAAAAAGGGACGCAAGCATATCCTATACATTATTCGCGAATTGCTCGATTTCAAGCCTGAAAGTAAACGTACTGACATACAGTGTGCCATAGAGTACCTGACGAATGTGTTGAAGAAACGTTGTACGGCGTTTATGCTGAGCGACTTCGTAGATGATCACGATTATCAGAACGCTCTGACGATAGCCAACCGCAAACATGATGTGGTGGCGGTACAAGTATATGATCGTCGTATGGAAGAGTTGCCCGATGTAGGATTGATGAAGGTGCGTGACGCCGAAACAGGGCACGAGCAATGGATAGACACCTCGTCGAAAGCCTTGCGAAATGCTCATCACTCTTGGTGGCGGCAGCGTCAACAAAAACTAAACGAGGTATTTACTCACAGCAATGTCGATTCGGTATCAGTACGTACCGACCAGGATTATGTGAAAGCCTTGCTTAATTTATTTGCAAAACGAAACTAAAGGAGGACGTATGAAGTACACCTTATATATATATAGGAGACGATTGCTGAAAACAATAAGTTGCGTATTGACGTTGCTGTTTTTTGCCACAGCCGGAGCGTATGCGCAAGTAACGGTAGATGCTACTATTGACTCACTCCAACTGCTTATCGGCGAGCAGGCGAAAATAAAGTTGCAGGTAAGCATGAACGCCGGTCAGAAATTGCAGCTTCCTTTGCTGCGGGATACTTTAGTAAGAGGGGTAGAAGTGTTGGACGTGGCGAAACCCGATACCCAATCGTTGAACGATGACAAGCGATGGCTTATTTCTCAGGAATATACCGTTACTTCGTTTGATTCAGCTTTGTATTATCTGCCTCCTTTCGAGGTACAGGTGGATGGTAAACCTTATTTGTCGAAAGCGTTGGCTTTGAAAGTTTACTCTATTCCTGTAGACACTTTGCATCCCGATCAGTTCTTTGGAGCGAAAGACATCCGCAAAGTTCCTATTACGTGGGATGATGTGGCATCCATGGTGTGGTGGGGAATATTTTTGCTTGTGATGGGAGTGATCGCCGTGTTCCTTGTTATTCGTTATCGCGATAACAAACCTATTATCAAGATTATCAAAGTAGCGCCTAAACTTCCTCCTCATCAAGTAGCGATGAAGAAAATCGAAGAAATCAAGGCTGATAAGCAAGTACAGCGTGAAGATCCGAAATTGTATTATACCGAACTGACGGACGCTATCCGTACGTATATCAAGGAACGTTTCGGCTTTAATGCGATGGAAATGACTTCCTCTGAGATTATCGACCATCTGTTGCAAGTGAAAGACCCACAGTCTATTAATGACTTGAAACTGTTGTTTGAAACAGCCGATTTGGTGAAATTCGCCAAGCATGCGCCGTTGATGAATGAAAACGACATGAATCTGGTAAATGCCGTTGACTTCATTAACCAGACAAAAGTAGAAGAAGACCCGAATGCAAAGAAAGAACCGACGGAAATCCGTGTGGAAGAAAAACGGTCGAAACAAGGGCGTATCGTATTGGCGGTTTGCATTGCCGTTACTTCGATAGGTGCTGTGACAGGACTGTATTTTGTAATACGGCGTATCATCGATCTTTTCTTTTAATCAATAATTGTAGCGACTATGATTTTTGCAAATATCGAATATCTGTTTTTATTATTGCTGCTGATACCTTATATCGTATGGTATTTCATGCGGCGGAAAAAGACGGAACCTACGTTGCAGGTCTCTACGACCCGTATGTATATGAACGCTCGGCGAAGTTGGAAACTGTATTTGCTTCATGCTCCTTTCCTGCTGCGTATAGCAGCATTTGTGATGATTGTGTTGGTGCTGGCGCGTCCGCAAACCACTGATAATTGGCAGAACACTGAGATAGAAGGAATTGATATTATGATGGCTGTCGATGTGTCGACTAGTATGCTTGCTGAAGATTTGAAGCCTAACCGTTTGGAAGCGGCAAAGCAGGTCGCATCGGAATTTATCAACGGACGTCCGAACGACAATATCGGTCTGACTATTTTTGCGGGAGAAGCTTTTACGCAGTGTCCGTTAACGGTTGACCATGCCGTATTACTGAATCTTTTTCATAGTATTAAAGGGGATATAGCTCAGCGTGGATTGATAGAAGACGGTACGGCTATCGGTATGGGGTTGGCAAATGCTATCAGTCGTTTGAAAGATAGCAAGGCAAAATCGAAAGTTATTATCTTGTTGACCGATGGAAGTAATAACCGTGGTGACATTTCTCCCCTTACCGCGGCTGAAATAGCCAAGCAATTCGGCATTCGAGTATACACAATCGGAGTAGGGACAAACGGAACGGCACCTTATCCGATGCCTACTTATGCAGGTATACAATATGTTAATGTGCCTGTAGAAATAGATGAACAAACGTTGATTCAGATAGCAGGAACAACGAACGGCAATTATTTCCGTGCAACGAGCAATTCGAAGTTGGAAGAAGTGTATAAGGAGATAGACAAGTTGGAGAAGACCAAGCTGAACGTGAAAGAATTCAGCAAACGTGAAGAAGCCTACTTGCCTTTTGCTTTAGTGGCATTCTTATGTGTTTTGTTGGAACTTATCCTGCGCAACACTGTATTAAAGAAAATACCTTAAAAAAGAAGAAGCTATGTTTCGATTTGGAGAACCAATCTATTTATATTTACTTGCCGTATTGCCTGTTTTGGTGGCATTGTATCTCTACTCCAATTGGCGTCGACGGAAAAGAATACGTCAATACGGCGACCCCGAATTGTTGGCACATTTGATGCCTACCGTGTCGAAGTATCGTCCCGATATCAAGTTCTGGTTGGTATTTGCGGCTTTGACGATGATTATTTTTATGTTGGCACGCCCTCAGTTCGGTTCGAAGATGGAAACCGTGAAACGTCAGGGAGTGGAAACGGTAGTGGCATTGGATATTTCAAATTCAATGTTGGCAGAGGATGTGACTCCAAGCCGTTTGGAAAAGTCGAAGAAACTTATTTCACGTTTGGTGGAAACATTCAATAATGATAAGGTGGCGATGATTGTTTTTGCAGGAGAGGCCTTTACGCAATTGCCTATTACGAGCGATTATATTTCTGCTAAAATGTTTTTGGAAACGATTTCTCCCTCGCTCATCTCTACACAAGGAACCGATATCCGTGGGGCTATTGACCTGGCGATGAAAAGTTTTACGCCGAACGAAGGTGTAGGGCGTGCCATCGTGTTGATAACCGATGGCGAAAACCATGAGGGAGGAGCTGTGGAAGCTGCGCAAGAAGCGGCGAAGAAAGGAGTGCGTGTTTTTGTACTGGGGGTGGGGTCACCCGATGGCTCTCCCATTCCGGCAGGCAATGGTAATGAATACAGACGCGATAAAGACGGCAGCGTCATTGTAACTCGATTGAACGAGCAAATGTGCCAGGAGATAGCGAAGGCGGGGAATGGTATTTATGTACGTGTAGATAATACGAATAATGCCGAGCGTGCCTTGAATGCTGAAATCAATAAACTGGCAAAAGCTGATGTAGAGACGCAAGTTTTCACTGAGTTCGATGAGCAATTCCAAGTATTGGCATGGATGGCATTGCTGTTGCTTGCCGTTGACTTGATGTTGCTGGAACGGAAAAACCCGCTCTTCAAAAATGTGAAACTCTTTAAACAGGACAAATGATGAGACGGAAAGAAATAATCATAGTGCTGGGTGCGGCATTGGTTTCGGTGTCGGCATACGGGCAGAAAACCGAACGCGACTATTTGCGTAGCGGAAACAAGCTGTATAAGGACAGTACTTTCGTTAAAGCAGAAGTTGACTATCGGAAAGCGTTGGAACAAGAACCGAAATCGACTGATGCCATGTATAACTTAGGAAACTCCTTGTTGATGCAGCAGAAAGCCAAGGAAGCAATGGAGCAGTATGAAGCAGCACGCCATGTGGAGAAGGACAAAATAAAACTGGCGCAGATTTATCATAACATGGGAGTCATCTTACAGTCATCGAAGCAATTGCCGCAATGCATCGAAGCCTATAAAGAAGCTTTGCGCAATAATCCGCATGACAATGAGACCCGTTACAACCTCGCTTTGGCACAGAAGCAACTGAAAGATCAGCAGCAACAGCAGAATCAAAACCAGCAGCAAGAACAGAAGCAAGACCAAAAGCAGGACGAGAACAAGCAGAACAAGGATCAACAAGACCAACAAAAGAAAGACCAACAACAAAATAACCAACAGCAACAACAGCAGCAACAACAGAACCAAATGTCGAAAGAAAATGCCGAGCAGTTGTTGAGAGCCGCTATGCAGGACGAAAAGAACGTACAGGATAAAGTGAAAAAAGGAGTTCGCGTAGAAGGCCGTAAGTTAGAGAAGGACTGGTAATCTTTGATGAAGAATGAAAAAATTATAAAAATAGACATAGATGATGAGAAAACTAATTTTCTTTCTACTGTTAGTCATTGCCGTTTTGCCGATGCAGGCGAAAGATGATGTCACACTTACTGCTGAAGCTCCCGATGTGGTGGTAAGCGGAGATCAGTTTCGGCTGACTTTTACAGTCAATACACAGAAGGTGAAAGACTTTTTGGCTCCTTCTATCAGTGGATTTGATGTGTTGATGGGACCGAGCCGCTCGCAACAGAGTAGCACGCAGATTATTAACGGGAAAGTGTCGTCGAGCAGTTCCATCACTTATACCTATATATTAATGGCAGGTAAGGAAGGAACGTATACCATTCCCGCTGCCAGTATCGAGGTAGATGGCAAGAAGATATTTTCGAATGCTCTTACCGTTAAGGTACTTCCCCCCGACCAATCGGCGAATAGCCAGCAGTCGGGACAAGGCAGAGGAGGATCGTCCGCTTCGCGTGCACAGATAGCAGGCGGTAAAATTACCGATAAGGACTTGTTCGTTACGGCCACTGCCTCAAAAACCAATGTTTACGAGCAGGAAGCTATTTTGTTGACATATAAAGTATATACAGCGGTAAATCTTCGTCAGTTAGTCGAGGATATGCCTGATATGAAAGGTTTCCAGATGCAGGAAATCCAGCTGCCCCAACAGAAGCAATACTCAATGGAGCATTATAAAGGGCGTAATTATAACACGATTGTTTGGCGTCAATACATCCTGTTCCCCCAGCAAACGGGTAAGTTGGAGATACCTGCTGTTACTTTTGATGGAATTGTAGCGCAACAGACTATTTCGGATGACCCTTTCGACGCTTTCTTTAATGGAGGCGGGTATATTGAGGTACGGAAGAAAATTATAGCTCCGAAAGTGACTATAAACGTGAATCCGCTTCCTGCCAAACCTGCGAATTTTTCGGGAGGTGTAGGTACGTTTACCCTTTCTTCATCTATCAATGCAAAGGAAGTGAAAACCAATGATGCGGTAACCGTCAAGCTGACTATCAAAGGCTCGGGTAACATGAAACTTATCAGTAGCCCGGAAGTGAAATTTCCCGAAGATTTTGAAGTATACGATCCGAAAGTAAACAATAATTTTGATGTATCGCATTCGGGAGTGTCGGGTACGCAAACTATCGAGTATCTTGCTATTCCACGCCATGCGGGCGACTTTACGATTCCACCTGTGGAATTTACTTATTTTGATTTGAAAAGCCGTTCATATAAAACATTGAAAACGGAAGAATATAAGCTAAAGGTGGCGAAGGGAAAAGGTAATGCCGACCAGGTAATTGCTGACTTCACAAGCAAGGAAAATGTGAAAGTATTGGGTCAGGACGTGCGTTTCATCAAGTTAGGTGATACCAAACTGACACCGAAAGGTGAAGTCTTCTTCGGCACTACAGGTTATTGGTTGGGCTATATTATTCCACTGGTCGTATTTGTTGCGTTAGTAATCTTTTTCCGTAAGCAGGCTGCCGAAAATGCCAATGTGGCAAAGGTGAAAACCAAAAAAGCGAATAAGGTAGCTGCTAAGCGTATGAAATTGGCTGGCAAACTGTTGGCAGAGAACAAGAAGAATGAGTTCTACGATGAAGTACTGAAAGCCTTGTGGGGGTACATCAGCGACAAGTTGAGCATACCTGTATCACAGCTTTCAAAGGACAACATCGAAGCCGAACTGACTAAATACGGAGTGTCCGAGGAAGTTACAAAATCATTTATCGATGCTTTGAATGAATGCGAATTTGCCCGTTATGCTCCGGGTGACGAAAACGAGGCGATGGATAAAGTATATGCCACTTCGGTAGAAGCTATCGGCAAAATGGAAAATAGTATCAAACATTAATATAGGAGAAACCAGATATGAAAAAATTATCCATTCTGTTCGTTTTCTTGATAGGTGTGATGCAGATGGCTGTTGCTGCCACTAAGGCAGAGGGCGATAAAGCCTATCAGGAAAACAAGTTCGAGGACGCGATAAAAATATACGAGTCAGTGTTGACGGAACAAGGAGAGTCAGCAGACCTTTATTATAATTTGGGTAACTGTTATTATAAAACCAAAAATATCGCCAAGGCTGTGTTGAACTATGAGCGGGCATTGTTGTTGAAGCCTGGAGATGCGGATATACGTTTCAATCTTGATTTGGCGCGTAGTAAGACGGTAGATCAGGTGACACCTACTACCGAGGTCTTTATCGTTACTTGGACGAAGTCATTGACCAACCTCATGAGTGAAAAGGCATGGGGAACGACTGGTATCATGGCTTTTCTGCTTTTGCTGGCCGGATTGGCCTTGTATATTTTCGGGAACCGGATTCTGTGGAAGAAAATCGGATTTGTCGGGGCAGTGGTGTTCTTGATTGTTTGCGTGTGCTCTAATATTTTTGCAGCCGAACAAAAAGATAAGGTTGTAAACCGTATGGGTGCCATTGTTACGGCTCCGACGATTACCGTTAAAAGTACGCCTAATGAAAGTGGGACGGACTTGTTTGTCCTGCATGAAGGTACAAAGGTTTATATAGAAGATAATTCGATGAAAGGGTGGAAAGAAATCCGTTTGGAAGATGGAAAGGAAGGATGGCTTCCTACTTCTTCTATCGAAGTGATTTGATACACTTTCACGTACCTTATTAATTGTTCATATAAGATGGATATACAACAACTCATAGATATAGACCGGCAATGGCTTTTGGACTGGAACGGTAGTGATTCATTGTTTTGGGACGGATTGATGTGGGTCGTCTCAGATACAAAAACATGGCTGGCCGCAGCTGCTATGTTGTTGTATATCATCTTTAAAAACAATAAATTGCTTCATGCGTTGTTTATTTTGGTAATGATAGCCGTAGTCATAACGTTGGCAGACCAGTTTGCGTCAGGAGTATGCAAACCCTATTTTCATCGGTTCCGGCCTGCGCAAGATCCGGAACTGATGTATCTGGTAAAGGTAGTCAATGGTTATCGGGGAGGATTGTTTGGCTTTATGTCAAGCCATGCTGCCAATACCTTTGCTTTTGCTACGTTCATGTCCTTGTTGGTACGTAACCGATGGATGACGTGCGTTATGTTTTTATGGGCGGTTATTCCTTCTTATTCACGTATTTATCTGGGCGTCCATTATCCGGGAGACGTGGTTTGCGGGGCGATAGCCGGTTGCATCATAGCCTGCATCGTATATCGTCTTTATCGTTTGGTTGTCCGGAAGTATTTCGAATGTCCTCAGTACATATCGGGGCAATATACCTCTTCGGGTTTTGAAATAGAAGATATCCATGCGTTTTATTTAGTTTTGCTCATTACCTGCATATACATTATTACAGCGGGTATGATTCTATCCAAAGCACTTCATTTTTGATAAAATCAGCCTTTCGGGAGAAAAAAGCAACGATATTGTTTGCTGATTCATATTATTTCATTACATTTATATCGTGAATTAACAAATGATTTGTCAAACATTAAAATTAAGGCTGCTATGAATAGAACAATAACATTCAATGAACTTCGTAAAATCAAGGATTCGCTCCCAAGCGGGAGTATGCACCGTATTGCTGACGAGTTAAATTTAAGCGTAGAAACGGTGCGGAACTTTTTTGGTGGACATAATTTTAAGGATGGAAAATGTGTAGGTATCCATTTGGAACCGGGACCGGATGGCGGATTAGTCATGTTAGATGATACAACCGTGCTTGACAAAGCGATTGCTATTTTGAAAGAAGAGCAATCCGCCTGATTCCAGTAGTTACGGATTGTACGGAAGTAAAGAAGGCATCTGTACAATCTGTGGCGATTTTTTAATAAACCTTTAAATTTTGAGCTATGGAAGATAAACTTGTTACTTTAGCTATTCTGACGTACTCGAAAGCCCAAATCCTTCAGTCTGTGCTTGAAAATGAAGGAATAGAGTCGTATATCCATAATGTTAATCAGATTCAGCCCGTTGTATCCGCCGGTGTACGGGTACGCATTAAAGAGAGCGATTTGCCTCAAGCGTTGAAAATCATCGAAAGTTCTTCATGGTTGTCTGAAGAAATTCTGCATGAAGAGCCACCTAAGCCTTCGGGCAAACCTCATTTGCTGATACCGGTCGATTTCTCCGATTATTCGTTGAAAGCTTGCGATTTTGGCTTTCCGTTAGCGGCAAAAATGCAGGCGGAAGTCGTATTGTTGCACGTTCATTTTTCGCCTATTTATATGCCAAGTTTACAATATGCGACTGATAATTTCGACATACCTTCGATGGCGAACTCTACCACGGTGAAAAGTATGCTTGAAAATGTGCATAAGCAGGTGAACGATTTGACCCAAGCCATTGATAAGAAGATGGAAGAAGGCTCTTATCCGAAAGTAAAATATACTTGTGAGTTACGTGAAGGCATTCCGGAAGAGGAAATTTTGAGTTATGCGCGTCATGAAAAACCACTTATTATCGTGATGGGTACGCGAGGTGAACATCAAAAAGATTTGGAATTGATAGGAAGTGTAACGGCAGAGGTTATCGAACGGAGTCCGGTATTTGTTTATGCGATACCCGAACAGGCTCCATCAAAACCGGTAGAGGATATCCATAAAGTGGCTTTGTTTACCAGTTTTGACCAGCGCGACTTGATAGCGTTCGATTCATTGATTAAGACTTTCAAGGACAACCGCTTCGAAGTGACTTTTATCCACATCAATTCGCATGAAGAAAAACGCAAATGGAATGAAATAACATTGGCAGGAATAAAAGAATACTTTAAGAAGCAATATCCGCAAATAGAGTTTAATTACTTGATTGTAGGCGAAGAGAATCTGTTGGGCAATTTAGATCAGTTTGTACAAGAGCATCAAATAGATGTCATTTGTACTTCTAATTATAAACGAAATGTCTTTGCACGCTTGTTCAATCCAAGTATAGCGCGTAAAATGCTGTTCCACTCGAATACTCCACTTTTAATTATAAAATGACTTTAAATCATGTTACAAACGACTACTAATACTGTTGAGGGTAAGCGTATTACTCATTATTATGGCATAGTATCGGGTGAAACCATTATCGGTGCCAATATTTTCCGTGACCTTTTCGCCAGCATCCGTGATATTGTAGGCGGAAGAAGCGGGTCGTATGAACAAGTGTTACGTGAAGCTAAAGATACGGCTCTCCGTGAAATGCAGGAACAAGCTCAGGCAATGGGTGCCAATGCAGTCATCGGCGTAGATTTGGATTACGAAACTATAAACGGCTCGATGCTGATGGTGACGGCAAGTGGAACGGCCGTGACGATAGAATAATTTCTGCAAATAAAGTCCATGCGGGGTGGGGATTACCTGCCTGAATACATCGGTGGATACATCTGCGGAAGCATTCGGGCAGGCAAGCCCTGCTCCTACAAGCAATTGGGCGAAATGCGGACATTCTGATTTATAGTCAATCAGAAATGGATTGCGAAAAATGGAATGGAACGCAGAGACGCAGAAACGCAAAGTTTTTTTGAGAGCAAAGTGCACAAAGAGTGGCATTTAGCTCCGTGTCCTTTGCCTTCTCTCTAAATTATTCCTCTGCGTCTTTGAGTCTCTGCGTTCGATTTTTTCGCAAACCAATTTTGTTTTACTATAATTGTAAATTCAGCCAATATATACCTCCTAAAAATGAATATATACTGCATGGGCGGTTGAATATATACTGCATCTGCCTGCGGATATATACTTCTCCGGCAAGGTCAGTACTATTACGTTTTTAATGCAATCGGATGGGTATATTCTTATTCAGAAGAAAGGGCTTGCAAGGTTTGGCGCACATAGTGCTTTTTCATGTCTTCGGGCTTGAGGGTGATACCGTCTATTATGAGCAAGTCGATATCAATCGGGATGATTCCTGTTTGTTTGCTGGTAGAAGTACGTCCGCATGCTTTTTCAATGTCTTTTAGAAATTCCCGTAATGTTTTTACATCCCAATTGGTATCTACCTGTGCGGCGCGGTTCAGGTAAAGAGCAGGGTGTGTAGTGTTTTCAGGTAGGGTTTTTATCATTTTCCCCCATCGGATATAAGGGAAGCGTTGGCTGAGTAATTGCTCAGCCATTTTCATATAAGTTTCGGCACGATAATTCGACCCGATACAAAGGATGCAACGATGCATATTTTCCATATTGATGAAGTTTTGGATGCAAAAATAGATTTTTTTCGTAAATTTGCATACTCAAATTAAAAATGAAATGCCATGAAATTTATCGGAATAATTCCTGCAAGATATGCGTCGACCCGTTTCCCGGCAAAGCCTTTGGCTCTATTAGGAGGAAAACCGGTCATTCAGCGAGTGTATGAACAAGTGTGTGGTGTATTGGACGATGTGTATGTCGCTACCGATGATGAACGCATCGAAACTGCCGTAAAAGCCTTTGGCGGGAAAGTGGTGATGACATCGCCTCATCATAAAAGCGGAACCGACCGTTGTCGTGAAGCCTATCATAAGATTGGAGGCAATTTTGACGTTGTTGTCAATATTCAGGGCGATGAGCCTTTTATTCATCCTTCCCAATTGGAAGCTCTTAAAGCTTGTTTTGAAGATAAAGAGACCCAAATCGCTACTCTGGTGAAACCTTTTACACTGGCTGACGGATGGGAAGCACTGGAAAATGTCAATTCGCCCAAAGTGGTTGTCGGCAAAAATGGAAACGCTTTGTATTTCAGCCGTTCTGTCATTCCGTTCATGCGGAATAAAGAAAAAAGCGAATGGCTGGCAAATCATACGTATTACAAACATATCGGGCTGTATGCTTATCGCACGTCGGTATTGGAAGAAATCACATCGCTGCCTCAATCACCGTTGGAGCTGGCAGAATCGCTGGAACAATTACGTTGGTTGGAGAATGGCTATGTGATAAAAGTAGGAATCAGTGAGATAGAAACAATCGGTATAGACACTCCGCAAGACTTGGCGCGTGCCGAAAAGTTTTTGCAGGAACAAGAAATGAAGCGATGACCCTTGATAGAACAATAGCCCCCGAAATACGCCAGATAGAGCATTTCTTGATAGCGGAGCCTGAGCGTCGTGTTTTGCGCAACGGTATTCCTTTAAATGTAATCCAGGTAGGTGATGAAGATGTTATCCGTTTCGACCTCTTGATAAAAGGAGGTCAATGGAATCAAAGCCAGCCGTTGCAGGCGATGTTTACCAATCGGATGTTGCGTGAAGGAACTTGCCGGTTGACATCGGCGCAAATAGCCGAAAAATTGGATTACTATGGTGCATGGCTTGATTTGTCTTCCTCTGTCAACTATGGTTTCATTACCTTGTATTCTTTGGGCAAATATTTCCCGAAGACTGTCGAGTTAGTAGCTTCTATGGTGAAAGAGCCTGTTTTCCCCGAAAAAGAATTATCTGTGATAGTTAATGTCAATAAGCAACAGTTTCAGGTCAATGCACAGCGGGTAGATGTCATGGCGCGCAAACGGTTGAACCGGGCTTTGTTTGGTTCTCGTCATCCGTTAGGGCGGTATGCCGAGTTAGAAGATTACAATCGCATTGACCGTGAAGTGTTGCAACATTTCTACCAGGCTTATTATCATTCGGGCAACTGTTCGATATATGTATCCGGAAAAGTGACTTCCGAAGTTATTGGTTGCATTGAACGGCACTTCGGTGAATCACCGTGGGGAGAAAACTTACAGAGAGCTACCTTCAGGGATTGTGCGCCCGAGACAGAAGCTGTACATCGGTTGTTTGTAGAAAAAGACGATGCATTGCAAAGTTCTTTGAAGATGGGTGGTTTTTCTTTGGCACAGCGAGACCCCGATTTCTTGAAATTACGTGTGTTGGTTACTTTATTTGGTGGCTATTTTGGCAGCAGGTTGATGTCGAATATTCGTGAAGAGAAAGGATATACTTATGGGATAGCTGCCGGATTGGTTAATTATCCGGGAATAGGTGTATTGGGAATCAGTACCGAAGCTGCCAATGAATACATAGAGCCGATTATCATAGAAGTGTTTAAGGAAATGGAGCGCTTACGTTCGGAAAAGGTATCGGATAAAGAACTGGATATGGTACGCAATTATATGTTGGGAGATATGTGCCGTTCGTATGAAAGCGCTTTTTCGTTATCGGATGCTTGGATATTCATTGAGACGACAGGACTCGACCATGGCTTTTTCGAACGTTCGTTAGAAGCTATCCGTGAAGTCAGTGCCGATGAAATCTTGACATTGGCGCAAACATATTTCTGTAAAGAAAACTTAATAGCGGTAGTTGCAGGTAAAAAAGTGTAATGAAATTGCCTTGGCTGAGCTAAAAAAGCTAATTTTGAAAGCTGTTAATCAAATAGAAGAAAGAGAATGAACAAATATACATGGTTACTATGGGCCGCTATGGCTATGGGAAGCCTGTCGGCTTCTGCTCAGATGTCTTTAGGATATTATAAATTTAAGGATGGGTCGGAATATACAGGTGAACTGAAAGGACGGCGTCCGAACGGAAAAGGAAAAACCGTATTTAAGAATGGAGATGTTTATGAAGGCGAATACGTAAAGGGGAAACGCCAGGGGCAAGGCACTTATACGTTTGCCGATGGTGAGAAATATGTTGGAGAGTGGTTTGAAGACCAGCAACATGGTAAAGGCACTTATTATTTTATGAACAACAATCGTTACGAGGGTATGTGGTATCAGGATTACCAAGAAGGGGAAGGTACGATGTATTATTATAACGGAGATAAATACATAGGTGCATGGCATCACGATAAACGGAACGGCAAAGGAGTGTATACATGGAAAGGCGGCGCTCATTACGATGGCGGATGGACAAACGACTTGAAGAACGGGATAGGGGTGATGACGTGGGACGACGGCTCCAAATACGAAGGCCAGTGGAAGAACGGCCAGCGCGACGGCAAAGGAACTTTCTATTATACCAATGGGGATAAATATGAAGGCGATTGGGTATTTGATGTTCAACATGGGAAAGGCGTTTACTATTTCCAAAATGGTGAACGTTACGAAGGTGATTATATCGAAGGAGAGCGCACAGGTGAAGGTACTTATACGTATCCCAATGGCGATAAATATGTAGGTCAGTTTAAAAATGGCAAACAAGAAGGACGAGGAACGTTTACCTGGCAGAACGGTGCCATTTATGAAGGTGAATGGATAAATAACCAGCGTTCAGGACATGGGCATTATAAATGGGGAAACGGCGATGAATATGAAGGCGAGTGGAAAAACAATGTAGCCGAAGGCGAAGGCGTATTACGGATGCAGGATGGTTCGGTATATACAGGAAGTTTCTCAAAAGGAAAGGAAAACGGTAAAGGGACGATAGTCAATAAAGACGGTTCTCGTTTCGAAGGTTTCTTTAAGCAAGGGAAAAAAGACGGTGCCTTTATTGAAACCGATGCCAATGGTAAAGTGACCCGTCAAGGTACATTCCGCAACGGAAGGTTATTAGAAGAAAAAAAGTAGGTTATGCCTGATTCATCATTCATGTAAGAACAATCGCCTATGGATTTAGCTTTACTTACGGAAAAAGTGCGTGCCATCGCTTTCGAAGCTGGCGCATTCATTCGGGAAGAGCGAAAGAAGTTCAGCCGGAATGCAGTAGAAAAAAAACATGCGCACGATTATGTGTCGTATGTTGACAAGGAGTCTGAGAAAAGGATTACAGCCAGTTTGAAAGCATTGCTCCCCGAGGCAAATTTTATTGCGGAAGAAAGTGGCGTTTCGTTGCATGAAAATTCTTCCTATTGTTGGGTAGTCGACCCTTTGGACGGTACGACCAACTTTATTCACGACAATGCTCCTTATTGCGTAAGCATCGCTTTGCGGGATACAAAAGAACTCTTGATAGGTGTAGTATACGAAATTACACGCGATGAATGTTATTGGACGTATAAAGGTTCTGCTTCTTATCTGAACGGCAGGGAAATACACGTTTCGGCTGTTTCCGCTTTGGATGACGCTTTTATCGAATTGGGACTTCCTTACAATTCGGAAGCCTACAAGCCAATGGCTACTTGTTTGGTGAATCATTTGTATGGCAATGTGGCAGGATTGCGCCTGATGGGAGCGGCTGCCGCAGAGTTGTGTTACATAGCCGCTGGGCGGTTCGAAGCTCGAATTGAAGCCTTCTTGGGCCCTTGGGATATTGCGGCAGGAACGCTTATTTTAGAGAATGCAGGAGGAAAAGTGACCGATTTCAAAGGAGGCGATTCGTTCTGTTCAGGGACGCAAGTTTTAGCCTCGAATGGCAAAGTTCATGCAGATTTGTTGGATATTATTGATAAACTGTAAAATACCGTCACTTTATTTGGCTTATCTCCAAATAATTTTGTATGTTTGTGTCATTAAAAAGAAAAGACATGGATATACCGGAAATATTGGATTTCTTGAAACGGTTGGCTGCTAATAACAACCGCCTCTGGTTTCAGGAGCATAAGGTGGAATATCAACGTGTGCAGAAAAGCTTCGAAGCGTTATTGGCTGCTGTGATAGCACGTGTTGCGGCATTCGACCCAAGCGTGGCTCATGTGCAGCCTTCGGATTGCACGTTCCGTATTTATCGCGATACCCGTTTTTCATCGGATAAATCTCCCTATAAGAATCATATCGGCGGGTACATCAATGCCAAAGGCAAGAAATCGAACCATTGTGGTTATTATCTTCATTTAGAACCGGGCAACTGTATGTTGGCAGGGGGGAGCTGGTGCATGCCGTCGGATATGTTAAGGGCTGTACGCCGTTCGGTGTGCGACAATATAGACGAATACCGCTCCATTGTAGAAGACCCGGCTTTCAAGAAATATTTCCCGGTAGTGGGAGAGGAGCATTTAAAGACTATACCGAAAGGCTTTCCTAAAGACTTTCCCTATCCTCAATACATTCGCTGTAAAGACTATACCGTTTCGTGCCCGATACCGGACACGTTCTTCGAAGATCCGGCATTCTTGGATAAAATCGCGGATGTTTTCGCTCAATTGAAACGTTTTGCCGATTTTACGAATTTCACGATAGACGATTTTGAATAACGCACATTTTATAAACTTTTTAAATTATACGATTATGGTTGTCGATAAACTGGAAAATTTTGAGAAATACGCATCACTGAACCCTTTGTTCGCCGATGTGGTGGCATTCTTGAAAGCAACCGATTTGAACACACACGAATTAGGTAAGATGACTTTGAAAGAAGGAGAGTTGACCGTAAACTTTGCCGAAGTGTATCCGAAGTCAAAAGAGGAAGTCAAACTGGAAACTCATAACGATTTTATTGATATTCAGGTTCCCTTATCTGGAATAGAACAGATGGGATATACTCCGCGTGCCGATTTGCCGGAGGAGGAATATGATGCCGGGAAAGACAGGACTTTCTATAAAGGTTTGGCTCAGGATTATCTGGTGATAAAGCCCGGTATGTTTGCCATCTTCTTTCCTGAAGACGCTCATGCGCCTGGCGTAACTCCCGATGGAGTGAAAAAAGTGATTATAAAAGTACGAGTTAAACAATAAATTACCGATACTATGGATGAAGTATTGAACATTATTAAGAATGACCCGTGGCTGGAACCGTATAAAGATGCCATTACAGGCAGACACCAGCACGCTATTAGCAAAGAAAAAGAATTAGCCGGAAAGAAAACACTGGCCGATTTTGCTACAGGACATCTTTATTTCGGTTTACACCGGACGGAAAAAGGGTGGACTTTCCGCGAATGGGCACCTAATGCCACTGCTATTTACCTGATTGGTGATTTTAACGAGTGGAAAGAATCGCCTAAATTCAAGTTGAAAAAAGTAAGGAACAGCGGCAATTGGGAAATCAACTTGCCGGAGAAAGCCATGAAACATGGCGACTTGTATAAGCTGAAAGTGTACTGGGAAGGCGGATGTGGCGAACGTATTCCGGCATGGGCTACACGGGTAGTTCAGGACGATAACACAAAGATATTCAGCGCGCAAGTCTGGAATCCTGAAAAGCCCTATAAGTTTAAGAAGAAAGTTTTTAATCCCAATGTGGGCCCGCTGATGATTTACGAATGCCATATCGGTATGGCGCAAGACGCTGAAAGGGTAGGGACGTATAATGAGTTTCGCGAAAATATCCTGCCGCGTGTGGCGAAGGATGGCTATAACTGCATCCAGATTATGGCTATTCAGGAGCATCCCTATTACGGAAGTTTCGGTTATCATGTATCCAGCTTCTTTGCTCCGTCATCGCGTTTCGGCACACCCGACGAGCTGAAACGACTTATTGATACAGCGCATCAGATGGGGATAGCCGTTATAATGGATATTGTACATTCACACGCGGTGAAGAATGAAGTAGAAGGATTGGGCAATTTTGCGGGCGACCCTTGCCAATATTTCTATCAGGGTGACCGCCGTGAGCATCCGGCATGGGATTCCCTCTGTTTTGATTACGGAAAGAACGAAGTGCTTCATTTTTTACTTTCTAATTGTAAATATTGGTTGGAAGAATTCCGTTTCGATGGTTTCCGTTTCGATGGCGTGACTTCCATGTTGTATTACAGTCATGGTTTGGGCGAAGCGTTCTGCAGTTATGAAGATTATTTCAACGGGCATCAGGACGACAATGCCATCTGCTACCTGACTTTGGCAAACAAGCTGATACATCAGGTAAATCCACGTGCCATCACTATTGCCGAAGAAGTGTCGGGTATGCCGGGGTTGGCAGCTCCTTTCAATGACGGCGGATATGGTTTCGATTATCGTATGGCGATGAATATCCCGGATTATTGGATTAAGATTATCAAAGAACGCCGTGATGAAGACTGGAAACCGTCCAGCATGTATTGGGAAGTGACAAACCGGCGGAAAGATGAAAAGACCATTTCATATTGCGAAAGCCACGACCAGGCACTGGTGGGCGATAAGACCATCATTTTCCGTCTGATTGATGCCGATATGTATTGGCATTTCCGCATTGGTGACGAAAATGGAACGGTAGAACGTGGCATCGCATTGCACAAGATGATCCGCTTGCTTACGGCTTCTACAATCAACGGCGGTTATCTGAATTTCATGGGTAACGAGTTCGGTCATCCCGAATGGATTGACTTCCCGCGTGAAGGCAACGGCTGGTCGTACAAATATGCACGCCGCCAGTGGCATCTGGTAGACGACCCCACTTTGTGTTATCATTATCTGGGTGATTTCGATTCGGCTATGGTTCATTTGCTGGAGGATGTAAAAAATATCCAGAAGACCGATGTGATAGAAGTTTGGCATAACGATGGCGACCAGGTATTGGCATACCGTCGGAAAGACTTGGTATTTGTATTCAATTTCAATCCTACCCGTTCGTTTACCGATTATGGTTTCTTGGTTCCGCGCGGCGAATACCATGTGGTGCTGAATACAGACAGCAAGCAATTCGGCGGATTCGGTTTCTCGGATGATACCATTTCCCACTTTACCTGCGCCGACCCGCTTTATGCGAAAGAGAAGAAAGAATGGCTCAAGCTCTACATCCCGGCACGTTCGGCTGTAGTGTTGAAGCGCCAAAAATAACGAAGTTAATAAGAAAATGAGTTGACAAGGGAATGGTGGCGTGAATTGCGATGAACGAAAAACCGGAACCTTGTCAGCTTGTTAAGCGAAGCTTGTTTACTAAACTTACCAACTTGACAATGAGTGAACCCATTCATGCTGCATACCGGAAAGCCGCTCGCATACAAACCGTTGTGTGCGGCTTTCTTTTTGCGGTCTTTAGCTTTACCTATCTTTATGTTTTCCAACGCGATGTGTTAGAAGCCTTGCATTACTCGTTAGCGCATGGAAAAACGCATTTCGCACCGCTGGCGAGTGCTCTTATTATAACTTTTATCCTATTGTTGCTTCGTTGGGGAGTCAATAGCCTGTTAGGCTTGAAAGGCAATGTACGTGCACTTTCTTATTTCCCTTCGTGCCTTATTTTAGGCGTATTGACTGATGTCGGAAAAAATGTTTATATGGAGGGGTATCATACGCCATGGGGATGGTTGCTTCCGTTGATTTTATTGGTTTACATCGTTGTGGCGTATTTCTTGCGCCGTATATTCCGGAAACAGCTGAACAATGAAGGAAGTCCTATTCTTTTGGTAAATTACAATTTGCTTATCCTGGTTGCGTTGTGCCTGATGGCAGCTATGATAGGCAATACCAGCCGTGGCTTTCACCACGAGCTGGAAGCCGAGCGTTATTTGCGTGCGCATCAGTACGAAAAAGTTTTAGAAGTAGGGAAGCATTCGCTCGAAGCTTCGCGTACCCTGACCGTACTCCGTGCGATTGCCATGTCACATGCTGGACAATTAGGTGGAAAGCTGTTCGCTTATCCGCAATATTACCGTTCAAACGGGTTATTCTTTGCCGACGATTCTACCCAGACATGTCGATATACCAACGATTCCATTTATTATTTATTGGGAATGCGGCCTTATCGGGGAGAAGACCGAATGACGTTCTTACGGAATATTTGTTACAAAGGGACAGCCAAATATACTGCCCTTGATTATTACCTATCGGCCTTGTTGCTCGAAAAACGCTTGGACGATTTTGGTATGGCACTGACAGATTTATATGAAACGGAGGATACGTTGCCCCGTTATTTTAGCGAAGCGCTTCTGCTTTACCGCGATTCGCATCCTGAATATCCGGTTCAAGTAAACGATAGCGTCATCATAAAGCGTTATGCTGATTATCGGAAGCGGCAGACCGAATTTTCTTCTGCCGTGGAGGAGAGAAACAAGATGCGTAGGGAGTTTGGCGATACTTATTGGTGGTATTTCGATTATCAAGAATAAGTCCGGGCGCAAGAAAGCACTGTCCAGGGAGATATGCTTGTTCTGTTGGAAAACAAAATCTGGAGGGCACAGCTGCCCGAAGGAAAGCAGTTTGTTTCGGAAATGGAGTTTCGTGCCAATATTTGGAGATTTACATTCTTATACAAGGGGCAAGTAGATACGCTCGAAACTTCTTACGGAATATGTGGTGGCACCATCAAAACGTATGACCGCAAGCAAAATAAATACCGGGAGTCCACATTGGCCTTACCTATATTTTTTAAGAAAGGAGAACGTATACAATGAGAACAATCATTTTATTCGCAATGTTATCAGGTGTCGTTTGCCTGAGTTGTACCCACAAACGGCAACAATCCCAGCCGGAAGCAACGCCGGATAAAGAATCGGCGATAATTGGCGGAAGTGATACGGTTACAAGTATCCAAGTTGCATCGGCGGATAAAGATACCGTCATCTATGATACGCCGGAGTGTTACCTTTGGTATGTTGAAGACTTGCCGGACAAGTACAAGGACAAACCGGTTTCCATGTGGACGGAACGTCCTGTCTATTGGGAGAATGTACAAGTCGTCAATGTGTTCGTTGCAAATCCGACATCAACCTCTCTGATGTATGGAAGAGCTTGGGTTGTAGAGCAATGGAACGGGAAAGAATGGAGCATGGCCAAGACCAAAGGCGTCATTGTTTGGTATGATGATGGGTTTGAAGAACCAAAAGCTCCTTTATTGTATTGCTTCCGTTTCCCCGTCGGCAAATATTACCATCTCCCCAAAGGGAAATACCGGATATGTAAATCGTTCTTTGCGAAAAGAAAGAAAATAGAATTGCATGCAGAATTTGAAATCAAATAGTATTTTTATGAAAACAAGACTGTTAGTTTTAGTTATTAGCTTATGCGCGAACTTTTCGCTACAAGCGCAAACCAATGAGAGATATATTGAAGTGACAGGCACATCCGAGATAGAGATTGTGCCCGACAAGATTCATTACCTGATTGAAATCCGTGAATACTTCGAGGAAGAATTTGACGGGAAGTCGAAGCCCGAAGAATACCGTACCAAAGTGCCTTTGTCGGAGATAGAACAAGAATTAAGAGAAGCTTTTGCCAATGCTGGTATCCCACAAAATGCCATCCGCACGCAGGAAATCGGCGACTATTGGAGGCAACAGGGGCAGGACTTCTTGGTTTCCAAGAAATTTGACATCACCTTGACAGACTTTAATCAGATAAACGAAATACTCAAACGTATAGACACAAAAGGTGTCCACACCATGCGCATAGGAGAATTGGAAAACAAAGATATGCTTGTCTATCACCAAAAGGGAAAGATTGAAGCATTGAAAGCCGCCCAAAATAAAGCCACCTATCTGGTAGAGGCGTTGGGTAAGAAATTGGGTGATGTGATACGTATTGTGGAGGAAGGGAACAGTAATATTTTCCCGTTCGCGCAAAGCAATGTCCTGTCATCCGATGCTGCCTCATTCGACAGCTTCCGCACCATCAAGAAAAACTACTCCATGCTGGTGCGCTTTGAAATCATAGAATAAAAGCAAAGCGGACGAAAGGGAAATGCACTATTCTTCTTTTCGTCCGCTTTATTTGTGCTCATTTATATTGAATAAGATTACCCCGCTCTTTGAGGAAAGTTCATGAATGGCTTATTTCCTGATATATTCCTATTCCGATCGGATTTGTAGAGTTTCGAAAATCATAATCTTATGCTCATTCGTTCACCTTTATAAAAAATGTCGTGCGCATCTGTTGATGCAGCCGAAACCTTTACCAAACGGATGCGTCGGCTCGCTATCATGCCTGGGAACTTACCTTCCCGTTGCCCGATGGTCAATTCTCCTGTCTGGTCATTCCAATTTAATTGGATTTTTGAAAACAAGCCTTTCTCGTAATTATAGTTTGTTCCTTCGTCTTCATATAGCACGTACGAACCGTTTGCGCCTGTAAATATCTTTATGGTCCAGTCAGCAGTATACGCTTCTTTCATTGTTTGTGGGTTTCCGTCTGCCAACGGCAAGATGGAGCCAGCTTTTACATATACAGGGATATGCTCCATCGAGCACGGAACTTTTACCCATCCCTGATGAGCGACAGGATGGTCGTTCCAATAGTCATACCATCCGCCTTCGGTTTGGGGGAAATATACATTCCACTCTTTCGCACCACTTTCTATAACAGGGGCCACGAGCAAAGACGGACCAAACATATATTGATATTTTTGGCAGGATGCCGTCGGGTCGTTGGCAAAATCCATGAACAAAGGACGCAGCAGCGTGCCGTTATTGAAACAGATATTTGCGTTTTCCGAGTAAATATACGGTGCCAGGCGGTAACGGTCTGCCAGCGATTTGCGGGCAAGGGAGAATGTTTCGGGACTATAATTCCAGAACTCCGTATTGCTCATATATCCGTGTACACGCATCAAGGGTAAAAATACGCCTGTTTGTATCCAGCGCATCATGCATTCCTGATAGGCAGGGTCTGTGTATTGGTTTCCAGGCCGGAAGAAACCTCCCGCATCATAAGTCCACCATGGTTGTCCGGATACCGACATGCTCAATCCGCCAGTGATTTGTCTTCTTAGCGTATTCCAGTCGTTTCCTACATCGCCCGACCAGGTCACCGTGGCATAACGTTGTGCGCCTGTGAACGAGCTTCGGGTAAGAATCATCGTCCGTTTGTCGGGGTCATCATGCCGTAAACCTTCATACACGGTTTGATTGACCAGTAGCGGATATACATTGCGGCATATTTCTCCGGGCACTTTGCCGTTCATTATTTTCCGCCTGTACAAATCATCGTTTTCCGGTTCGGTTGCATCTTGCCACCAGGCGTCTATCCCGTACGGCAAAAGCCTGCGGCTATAATTTTGCCAATAAAAAGCCCCCGCTTCCGGATTGAAGAAATCTACCCATGAAGTGCCGGGGATGTAAAATCCTCGTTTCCCCATCTCTTGTCCTACTTCGGATGCCGGGTCTACCTTCGACCATACCGAAATCATAAACCTCATCTCTTTCGTGTGCAATTCATCTACCATCTGTTTCGGGTCCGGGTAGTTGGCCTCGTCGAACTTCATGGCGTTCCATCCGTAACGTCCCCAATATTGCCAGTCTTGCACGATGACGTCTACCGGCAATTTTTCCGTTCGGAACCGGTCTGCCGTCTCAAGCAACTCTTTCTGGTTGTGGAAACGTTCCCGGCAATGAATGTATCCCAGTGCCCAGTCGGGTAACATCGGGACGCGTCCGGTTGCCTGCCGGTAAGAAGCGATAACCTCATCAGCATTTCCGCAGAATACGGTATAATCGATGCACTCCGATACCGGAGAGCTGAAGACGGACTCATCGGTTACACGTTTGAAGAGCACCGTCGGACGGTCGTTTTTCTCCAATCGGGCTTCTACATCGTATGTGCCTGCTTCCAGTTCCACAATGGCCGACGTTGTAGGAGGAAGCCACAAGTTATTCATGTCGAAGATTGTTTTCCCGCCGATACGCAAATGATATTTTCTTGCCATTGTCTGCCCTACATCAAGCATTACCGAATAACGTCCGGAGACGGGTATGGTTATTTCCGAAGCGAAAATATAGTCGTTGCGAATCTCTTCTTTGCCTCCTTCCGTCGAAGTGACTTCTACTTTCTCGGCTTTCCCTTCGCTTCGTACAGGAGTAAGCCGGATGGTATCGTTTGCCGGATTGAAATCGGTCAAGCCGTAGTTATTCCATAATATGCCGTATCCTTTATCAGAAACCAGCATGGGTGTGGCGATTTGTGTATTCACTTGAGTCAGTCTACGTGACAAACCACGCACATCCAAGTAGCCGTCTTGGAATTGCCCTAATCCGAACAGATGCTCGTCTGTAGGCGAATAAAACCGTTGTGTAGCGTGATAGGTGGGTACACCTTGTATGGAAGAAGGAATCAGTTCCCGGTCCAATTCCCGCAATACGGTTTTCCCTTCCGGCGATAAAAAGGTAACTTGTCCGGTCATCTTGTCGACCTGTGCTTTCATGCCGGGCAGAATGACCGCTATATGTCCTCGCTCTTCTTTTATATCTACAGGCGGACGACTGGTGGTGTCGTTCACATAAATCCATTCGGGCATTTGTATCCCTAAAGGTTGGCGTACGAATTTTACCCGTAGTGTATTTCCCGACAATGGATAAAGTTGTAGTTCTCCGTCCGACATGGAGAAGACAATTCGGTTCGCTTCCTTACGAAATGAAGTTACGTTTTGCGCTTTCATGCCCGACAGGAAAAAGAATAAAACATAGAAACAGCATATTTTTTTCAGTGTTCTCATCATATTCGAATAATGAATGGTTAAACAATGGTTGGTAAATGTAAAAAATAGGTTTTAAAAAACAGTTTATCATCTGCTTGTTCATGAAAGCGTGTCAATTGACTTGCGCATCTGAATCATGTTTATTGCTGTGCGCTACATGAACTGTAACACCCGTTTGCTTTTGCAAATGTAACAAATAAACCGGAATGGCAGGTATAAAAAGAAGATATTCCTGTCATAAAAAAACAGGTAGACCGTTTCTTGGCTGAAAATCCATGCTTTTTCTGAGGTTATTCCGTGGATTTGTTATATTTTTGCAGCTTGAATAACAGAAACAAGGATAATATAACGAAAACATAACATCATATTTATGGCAAAAGAACTTAAAGAACTGACCAAAAGAAGCGAAAATTACTCGCAATGGTACAATGACTTGGTTGTAAAAGCCGATTTGGCGGAACAGTCACCCGTGCGCGGTTGTATGGTTATCAAACCTTACGGGTATGCGATTTGGGAAAAGATGCAACATCAGTTGGATACGATGTTTAAGGAAACAGGACATGTCAATGCTTATTTTCCCTTGCTGATTCCGAAATCATACCTCAGTCGTGAAGCGGAACACGTGGAAGGTTTTGCTAAAGAATGTGCTGTAGTAACCCACTACCGTCTGAAAAATGCCGAAGACGGTTCAGGCGTGATTGTAGACCCGGCCGCCAAACTGGAAGAAGAACTGATTATCCGTCCGACTTCGGAAACCATCATCTGGAGTACATATAAAAACTGGATTAATTCGTACCGTGACCTGCCTATCTTGTGCAACCAGTGGGCAAATGTGGTGCGTTGGGAAATGCGTACCCGTCTGTTCCTGCGTACCGCCGAATTCTTGTGGCAAGAAGGACATACGGCACACGCCACTCGTGAAGAAGCTGAAGCCGAGGCACAGAAAATGCTTCACGTGTATGGCGACTTTGCCGAGAAGTATATGGCAGTGCCTGTCATCAAGGGAGTGAAGAGCGCCAACGAACGTTTCGCGGGTGCATTGGATACGTATACTATCGAAGGACTGATGCAGGACGGTAAGGCATTGCAATGCGGTACGTCACACTTCTTGGGACAGAACTTTGCGAAGGCGTTCAATGTGCAGTTTGTCGATAAGAACAATAAACTCGATTACGTATGGGCAACTTCATGGGGAGTATCTACTCGCTTGATGGGTGCATTGATTATGACCCATTCGGATGACAACGGTTTGGTACTTCCGCCGCACCTGGCACCGGTTCAAGTGGTTATCGTACCTATCTATAAGAATGATGAACAATTGAAACAGATTGACGCTAAAGTGGAAGGCATCGTAACGAAACTCCGCAATATGGGCATCAGCGTTAAATATGATAATGCTGACAATAAACGTCCGGGATTCAAGTTTGCCGATTATGAATTGAAAGGTGTTCCGGTTCGCCTGGCGATGGGAGGCAGAGACCTTGAAAACAACACTATCGAACTGATGCGTCGAGATACGTTGGAGAAAGAAACCCGTTCATGCGAAGGTATTGAAGAATACGTAAAGAACCTCTTGGAAGAAATTCAGGCAAACATTTATCAGAAAGCTTTGAAATACCGTAACGACCACATCATCAAGGTGGATACTTATGACCAGTTCAAGGAACAAATTGAGAAGGGTGGATTTATCTTGGCTCACTGGGACGGTACGCCTGAAACCGAAGAGCGTATCAAGGAAGAGACCAAAGCGACCATCCGCTGTATCCCCTTCGAAGCAGATGAGGAAAGCCTTACACCAGGTGTGGATATGCTGACGGGCAAGCCTTCCGCCCGCCGTGTGTTGTTTGCTCGTGCATATTAAATTTGTTAGGATTTCTGCAAAAAGCTTTTCTTGTTTTGATGAATCTGTTTTCGTGTGTGCTTTGAGTGGTTTGGGGGGGCTGCTCGATTCTGTTCTTTGGTCAGATAGCCCGCTATCTTTCTTATCACAAAATCGGAATGCCTCAAAAGCTCATCCCTAATCAACACACGCTAAATTCAGAGGCAAATAGAATCAGTCAGGTACAAATATATTTGTCGTGAAGGAGGATGTGCCGAAATAAAATTCAGCTTTTATTTTCGGCACATCCTCCTTTTGAATTCATTCTCCAAATAGCGTACGATAATAAAAAAATGAATATCCGCATTTAGCCCAATTACTCCCTTCCAAATGAAACTATGCTTCAACCGCGATAGAAGCAAGGATAAATAGTTAAGTATTCAATAATACTTGGCCATAGAAGCAAGGATACTTTGAAGGCGGAAGTTTACCATAAAATGCTTCCTATTCCCTATTTAGGGGAATTGAGGATATCCATATTAAAAAAACGGTTTCTCAAGGATTATACGAAGCCTTTTGAGCATCTGTGCAACAAAATCTCTTCTTCGCTTGTTATTCTTTGAATAATTGATTTTGAAAATGAAAAAAAATGTTTATCTTTGTATAAACCTTAACTTATTGGTCATGAAGAAAGAGGTTTTATTTATCGTGTGCGGAATGTGTCTGATGCTTGTCGGGTGCGAGAAACAGCAGATGCCTGATTTTCCGGTAACTGAGAAACTGGGAATCATGAATGATATGCTTTCACGGATGGAAGACCGATTGTCTTCAAAATTCACTTTTTCGGATATTGAACTGACTAAAGACTTGCTTTACGACCGTTATACGCCGGAGGATGTTTATCCTTATGGAGATACGGTGCGTAGTTTTAAGTGGGAAACAATGCGCAAGTGCTTGGCGTTTATTGAGAATATGCAACGGGATACCGTCCGCTGGGCGGTGCTTTGCAATTACAAGAACCGCAATCAGGAAGCACCTTTGGTGCGTAACTATGTGCGTAACGAGTATGGTCGGGTATCGGATACATTGGGTGTGGAGCGTTATCAATCGATACCTTTGTATCTTCCGTCTGATTTAGAGATGCCTGAGCGGTATGGGCGGGACGGTTCGCTGGTTTGCCTGAAAGGTGCGAAAGAAGATTTTCTTCGGGTAGTTCCTGCTGCGATAGAAAGTGAATGGATGATTCCTCGCCGTTATGTGAAGCCGCTTCTGGAAGGCACGGCATTTCATCATGTTATTTTTGTAGACCGGCGCGACCAGAATATCGCTACATTGGAACGGACGGGTAAAGGTAAATGGGTTATCCGCAGCATGAATCCGGCCACTACGGGCATGCATCGTCCGCCGTATGCGCAAGAAACCCCGTTAGGCATGTTCCTTCTGCAAGAAAAGAAAGAACGGATGGTGTTTCTGAAAGATGGAGGCTCGGGTGTAGGTGGTTATGCTCCTTACGCTTCGCGTTTTACAAACGGTGCTTATATACATGGTGTGCCTGTCAATGTACCTCGTACCGCTATGATAGAATATAGCTGGTCGTTGGGCACTACACCTCGTTCGCACATGTGTGTGCGCAACGCTACGTCGCACGCTAAGTTTGTTTTCGACCGTATGCCTACGGGTGCTACGTTGGTAGTGGTTATCGAGTGAATGATTGGTTGGGGATACTGGAGCAAACAGGTAAGAAAGATTTCTGTGATATTCTGTGTCTCAAAATAAATATTCCTACTCAGGACTCTCGTTTTTCATTAAAAATCACTATCTTTGCGCCCGTATTCTAAAAAAGATTCCGATGCGGCGTTTTGTTTTACTTGTATGTTTGTTGGTAGGTTCTGTGTCTGGCTCTATATTCAGTCAGCCGGAAGAGAAGAAAGAAGTTTCCCGTGTAAATGTTATTGACCGTAGCCTTCAGTTGTATCGTGAGATGGACTTGGAAGGGAGGGTGAACTATACTGCTTTCCGTCAGGCTGTGACGGGGTATTACCGCATCGAGAAACGGAAACGAGAGGTATTGACCTTGATTGATTTCTCAAAACCTTCCACACAAGAACGCCTCTATGTATTCGATATGAAAAATAAAAAGATGCTTTTTTCATCGGTTGTGTCGCATGGCAAGAATAGTGGCAATAACTATGCAACCTCGTTTTCCAATGAAGAAGGTTCGCATAAAAGTTCGTTGGGATTTTATCTGACTGCATCGACCTACCAAGGGCGGAACGGATATTCGTTGATATTGGACGGATTGGAAAAAGGCATCAACGACCGTGCCCGCCAGCGTGCTATCGTGATGCATGGAGCCGCTTACGCCAATCCTTCGGTTATCCGAGGCGGCGGACGGTTAGGGCGAAGCTTTGGGTGTCCGGCTGTACCCGAAAAATTGTCACGTCCCATTATTGATGCCATTAAGGGTGGAAGCGTGATGTACATTTATGCCGCCAAGCCTGATTATTTGGCTCAAAGTACCGTTTTACATACCCTTTGAATTGCTGCAAATCTGTTGCATAAATCAAAAACAAGTGCTACCTTTGCCTAAATTTTAATGAAACTTAGATTTATAAACGTTTAGAATATGTTCAGAAGTCATACTTGCGGTGAGCTTCGGCTTGCCGATGCAGGCAAAAGCGTAACGCTTGCCGGATGGGTGCAGCGTTCACGTAAAATGGGAGGAATGACCTTTGTCGACCTTCGCGACCGTTATGGAATCACCCAGCTGGTTTTCAATACGGAAGTGAATGCCGAACTTTGCGAACGTGCCAATCACTTGGGACGTGAGTACGTGATTCAGGCAAAGGGTACGGTAAGCGAGCGTTCCAGCAAGAATCCCAATATCCCGACGGGAGAAATTGAAATCATTGTATCGGAACTGAATGTCTTGAATGTGGCGCAAACGCCTCCATTCACCATTGAAGACAATACCGATGGGGGCGATGACCTCCGGATGAAATACCGTTACCTTGACTTGCGCCGTACCGCCGTGCGCAAGAATTTGGAACTGCGTCATCGCATGACGATGGAAGTGCGCCGTTATTTGGACAGCAAGGGATTCCTTGAAGTGGAAACTCCGATGCTGATTGGCTCTACTCCCGAAGGAGCGCGCGATTTTGTGGTTCCTTCGCGTATGAATCCGGGTCAGTTTTATGCACTTCCCCAGTCACCTCAGACTTTGAAGCAATTGCTGATGGTATCGGGATTCGACCGCTATTTTCAGATTGTAAAATGTTTCCGCGATGAAGATTTGCGTGCCGACCGCCAGCCTGAATTTACTCAGATAGACTGTGAAATGAGTTTTGTAGAGCAGGAAGACATCATTCAGATGTTCGAAGGTATGGCGAAACATTTGTTCAAAGAATTGCGTGGCGTGGAACTGGACGAACCGTTCCAACGGATGCCGTGGGCAGACGCGATGAAGTATTACGGAAGTGATAAGCCCGATTTGCGCTTTGGCATGAAGTTCGTAGAACTGATGGATATCTTGAAAGGCTACGGATTCTCTGTATTTGATAATGCGGCTTATATTGGTGGTATCTGTGCGGAAGGTGCCGCTCACTATACGCGCAAACAGCTTGACCAGCTGACTGAATTTGTGAAACGTCCGCAAATCGGTGCGAAAGGTATGGTGTACGCACGTATTGAGGCGGATGGTAACGTGAAGTCGAGCGTAGACAAATTCTATAGTCAGGAAGTGCTTCAGCGGATGAAAGAAGCATTCGGAGCGAAACCGGGCGACTTGATTCTGATTCTGAGTGGCGACGATGTGATGAAGACCCGTAAGCAGCTTTGCGAATTGCGTCTGGAAATGGGGAACCAACTCGGTCTGCGTGATAAGAATAAATTTGCTTGTTTGTGGGTGGTTGATTTCCCGATGTTTGAATGGAGCGAAGAAGAAGGTCGTCTGATGGCAATGCACCATCCGTTTACTCATCCGAAGGACGAGGATATTCCTTTGCTGGATACCGATCCGGCTTCTGTACGTGCAGATGCTTACGATATGGTAGTCAACGGTGTGGAAGTAGGCGGTGGTTCTATCCGTATCCATGATTCGGCTTTGCAGGAAAAGATGTTCGAAATTCTGGGCTTTACTCCCGAGAAGGCGCAAGAACAATTCGGCTTCCTGATGAATGCCTTCAAGTTTGGCGCACCTCCTCACGGAGGTTTGGCATACGGCCTTGACCGTTGGGTGTCACTCTTTGCGGGACTCGATTCCATTCGTGACTGCATTGCTTTCCCGAAGAATAATTCAGGTCGTGACGTAATGTTGGATGCTCCAGGTTTCCTCGATCAGAAACAATTGGATGAGTTACAATTGAAAGTAGACATAAAAGAATAAGTTGACGAGGTTCCAGTTGGCAAATTGACAAGGTTTTGATGTTTTTTATCTGAAACTTTGTTGATTTGTCAACCGGGTCTTGTTGTCTAAAAAATAAATTAATGAAAGAATCTGTGCGAATCATTCGCTTTGCCATCGTCGGAACGCTCAATGCGCTGATAACAGCATTGGTGGTATGGCTATTGATGCATATTGAAGGGGAAGACTACATTACGGCGAATGTCATAGCATACATCATAGCGCAGGTTCACAATTTTATCTGGTGTAAATATTGGATATTTCCTTTAGAGTCGAGCGATAAGCGAAACGGCATTGGACATCAAGTGCTGTTTTTTTCCGGTGCTTTTCTGTTGGCCTATACGACACAATTCCTTTTTCTTCTGATGTTGGTGGAATTGTTACATTGCAATGAGTACCTTGCCCAGTTCCTGGGACTTTTTATTTATGGTGCTGTTAATTTCATGACCAATCGTCATCTCACTTTCCGTTGAGCTTTTGAGGGCACAAAAACATAGAGTCCTGTATATTTGTTCTCCATGTCTTTGTGCCTTGTGCTTAAGAGCCTGTCGCTTAAATTTTTCTCAAAATAAACCTGATATCATATTATAGTAAAACAAAATTGGTTTGCGAAAAAATCGAACGCAGAGACGCAAAGACG
>URCM01000017.1 GCA_900546355.1 uncultured Bacteroides sp. | reverse complement strand
GCTATCTTCCTCATCACAGAAGCGAAAACGCCTCAAAAACTCATCCCAAATCATCGCACGATAAATTCAAAACAGCTTCTTAGGGTCTGTTGAATTTTCCAGTGAAGGTATACATACCCGGTTATTTTGAGTCTGTTTTCCCGGTTTTTATTTTCCCTCATAAAATCAGAAAAACATTTTCGAAAACAATTCTTTAAATAAGCCTGGGCAAAATTTAAAACAGGCTTTTAGCTAAAAGAAAAAACATATGAAACCAGCTGTTTACATCGTAGCATTATTTTTTTTGTTTTTGATATGTATAAGTTGTCAGTCAACTTCTAAACATCAAGATTCGCCTGAACCGATAGAAGACCCTTATAAAAACTTTGCAGATGGTTTGGTGAAAGAAGACACGGTTGCTGTTACAGAGTTGGTAACAAAATTCATGCAATTGGCCCAACAGGAACAATATGCAGAAGCGGCAGCCATGCTTTACAAGCTCAGTCCTGAAGATCAATGGGATGAGCCTCAATTATTAGATAACAACGAAATGAATCAAGTGAAAACAATGTTAAAGCAGATTTCTTTCACGCAGTTTTATATCAGCAATTTAAAATTTGAGTCAGCACTTAAAAATGAAGTGAAGTGTTCGATTACATTAAAGGGAACAGGCTCTACAGCACCAATACAGACAAACATTTGTTTTAATCCTGTTAATTATTTAGGTGGATGGAGACTTTGCCTGATGAATTAGGCAAATATCATCAATCAATTATGTATACATTGTACTGCGTTACTTGTGTTTTTACTTTCGTTTAAAAGAGAACAAGAAAAGCATTATTGGCCTTAACGCCTTTATTAAATCAGTTGTTTCATGGGAGCCAACATCCAGAAAGCCTTTGTTATCTTACTTGTCTGCCTAAGCACAGCTATTGTGGTTTATTACCTTTGCTGCTGATATTACCTATAGGCAAAACCGTTTTGACGGAGTAGAAAATCCTTAACCTACCATCCTTGATACTTCACGCAAAATATATTATTGTGCATTTTTGCAGATGTTTAAATATAAGGATTACAGGGGCACAAGATTTTTTTAATTTATGAATGCCAACAATCGGCACTGTAGTGGCAGGGGTTGTCTGGAAACATCCGCACGGACGTATGCAGACGGCTTAACCCTGCCTCTACAAGTTCTGTCGTAAAATGCGGTATTGATTTAATCTCCTTTTGTGGTGCACTGTATCCCGTTGTATCGTCAGTATGCCTTAGGCTTACCGAAAGTCCTTCAGCTCCTCCTGTAACCGGCGGCGGGTGAAATGAATGCGGCTTTTTACGGTGCCCAAAGGCAAATCCAGCCGGTCGGCTATCTCACGGTATTTAAAGCCCGATACATACATCATGAAGGGGATGCGGTATTCTTTGGGAAGGGCATTGACGATGAGATGCATTTCTTTCAGGTCGTACCCGTTTTCGACAGAGTCGGTCTCGATGCCGTACTCCCGCTGGTTCAGGAAGAACTGGGTATCGGTTTGGTCTACGTAAGTCTGGTCGCGTACAGATTTGCGGTAATTATTAATAAAGATATTGCGCATGATGGTATATATCCATCCCTTAAAGTTTGTTTCTGCGGTATACTTGTCTTCGTTGTCCAGTGCTTTAAGCGATGTTTCTTGTAACAAGTCGTCCGCGTCTTCGCGGTCAGCCGTGAGCTTATAAGCAAAGTGGTGTAATTCGGTTTGAACGCTCAGCAGGTTCTGAGCAAAGTCGGCTGTTCTCATTTGGTTCTGTTTTTGGGGTTAATATTCTGCGTCGTTTGTCATTCGACACTGCAATATTACCCTTAAAACAGCTCGGACATGCCCTAAAATCAGTTATTCCACCCCCTGTCAGCTATCAACTGATAGTTTTTACCCCCTTTTTTGTCAGTTTACAGGAAAAAAGAAGAATGAAGAACCTGCATACGGTGAGCCAGATTCTTCATTCTTGATTATGAATATCCTCAATTCTCCCAATAGGGAATAAGAAGCATAAACTTCCGCCTTCAAGTATCCTTGCTTCTATGGCCAAGTATTATTGGATACTTAGCCATTTATCCTTGCTTCTATCGTGGTTGAAGCATCGTTTCATTTGTAAGGGAGTAAGGTTATTGGTAAAATGCGGAATTCATATTCAGAGAAGCTTTTCCCATGTGGTATAAGGGCGCTTCATCAGGAAAGAATTGTAATATCGGGTTTCGCCGGTTACCTCTTTGCCGATAAAAGCAGGAAACTCTACCGGTTCCGTTTCCGAGCGGAGTTCTACTTCCGCTACAACCAAGCCTTCGTTTTCTCCGTAAAATTCGTCTACTTCGAAAACATGGCCGGCATAGTCTACCAGATAGCGTACCTTTTCAATGCGTCCCGGCTCGCACAGTTTCATCAGTTCTTTTGCATCGCTTAACGGGATTTCATGCTCCCATTCATAGCGGCTCGTGCCCGACGCATTGGAAGGTCCTTTGATTGTAAGGTATCCTTTTCCGTCACGGATACGGACGCGGACAGTCCTGCCCCGTTCGCTACAGATATAACCTTGCTCGACACGACTCTTCCGGTAAGCCAACCGCCGGTAAGAATCATCCTTTACCAAAAATTTCCGTTCGATTTCTTGCGCCATATCCCGACAGGTTTACACAATAGAGAAAGCCACTATCATGATAATGGCCAAAAGCACTAATACGACACACATGTACTTGACCAGCTGGTTGGCTTTTTCTTCTTCCTGACGGCTGTGTTCCGGTTTGTTTTTTCTTGTTCTCATAGTGATTATATTTAAATTTGTTTAAAGCTGCTGTTTATGTCATGGGCACACAGATAACACGGATTATACAGGATGAACACCGGTTTTTTATATTCCGGGGTCAGTGCAAAGCCTTGATGGGTGTCATCGGTGTGCCATGAAAAGAGAAGTTTCTTACGCTTCGCTGTCCGAGAATTCCATCAGATAGGCTTTGATGAACCCGTCTATTTTTCCGTCCATCACTCCGTTTACGTCGGATGTCTGATAGTTGGTGCGATGGTCTTTCACGCGGCGGTCATCGAATACGTAACTGCGTATCTGCGAGCCCCACTCGATTTTTTTCTTGCCAGCCTCTACCTTTGCCTGTTCTTCCATGCGGTGTTGCAATTCTTTGTCGTACAGAATAGAGCGCAACTGGCGCATGGCGTTCTCCTTATTCTTGGGCTGGTCGCGTGTCTCGGTATTTTCAATCAGGATTTCTTCCTCTTCGCCCGTATAAGGGTCTTTGTATTGATAACGCAAGCGTACGCCCGATTCTACCTTGTTGACATTCTGCCCGCCTGCTCCTCCGCTTCGGAATGTATCCCACGACAAGCGTGCCGGTTCTACCGTCACTTCGATGGAGTCGTCGACCAACGGAGTGACAAATACCGAGGCAAACGACGTCATACGCTTGCCTTGCGCGTTGTAGGGCGATACGCGCACCAAACGGTGCACGCCGTTTTCTCCTTTCAAATATCCGTAAGCGTAAGCTCCTTCGATGTTCATCGTCACGGTCTTGATGCCTGCCTCATCGCCTTCCTGCAGGTTGGCTACCGATAACTTATATCCGTGGCTTTCTGCCCACCGCATATACATACGCATCAGCATCGATGCCCAGTCTTGGCTTTCGGTACCTCCGGCACCCGAATTGATTTTCAATACACAATCCATCTGGTCGGCTTCGGAGCGCAGCATATTTTTCAGTTCCAGTTCTTCTATGGTTTTCAGTGCCTTGGCGTAGGCTTCATCTACTTCCGCTTCCGTCACCAACTCGTCTTTGTAGAAATCGAAAGACAGTTCCAGTTCGTCTGCCAAGGTTTTGACCTCGTTGTATCCGTCAATCCATCCTTGCAACGCCTTGACTTTCTTCATCTGGGCTTCCGCTTTCTTGGCATCGTCCCAAAATCCCGGAGCCTGCGTGCGCAGTTGTTCTTCCTCCACTTGCATCTTCTTGTTCTCAATGTCCAAATAGCGGTAAAGCGCTTCCGTGCGCTCCTTGATGTCTTTTAATTGGTCTGTTGTTATCATAAATCTACTTCTCGTTATTCAAATTGCAAAGTTAGCCATTTTTGTGTTAGCGCAAAAATTAGGTTCACATTATTTTACCGTTTGGGCTTATAGGACAGGGTCTCACCCTTGTGCGCTTTAGCGTCCGGTAGATAGCTTGCCTACTCCTCGTACATTTTCTCGATTTCCGCCGCATAATTCTTCATCAGGACAGCCCGTCTTATTTTCAAGGTATTGGTCAGTTCGCCTTTCTCCATGCTGAACGGTTCGGGTAATAAAGTGAACTTCTTGATTTGTTCGTAATGGGCAAACTCTTGCTGCAGGGTGTCGATACGCATTTGGAAGAGTGTGATTATTTCCGGTTTTTTCAGCAAGTCCGCCCGGTCGGTATAGGCGATGTGATGCTCGTGGGCGTATTTTTCTACCTGCCGGTATTCGGGTACAATCAATGCCGAGACAAACTTGCGCTGGTCAGCTATGATAGACACCTGGTCGATGTACCGGTCTACCACCAGTTTGGTTTCAATAGCCTGCGGAGCGATGTATTTCCCGTTCGAAGTCTTGAAAAGGTCTTTTATCCGGTCGGTAAGGTAGAGGAAACCGTCTTTCATATAGCCGGCGTCTCCTGTGTGGAACCATCCGTCCCCGGTTATCAGTTCGTGGGTCAATGCCTCCTTTTTATAATAGCCTCTTGTCACCGTTTCACCCCGAAGCAAGATTTCCCCTTTTTCGCTGAACTTAATCTCCAGTCCGGGCAAGATGTGTCCTACCGTTCCTGTCCGGTAGTCGTCTGTCCATCCTAATGAAACCGTAGCGGTGGTTTCGGTCAGTCCGTATCCTACCACCATGTTGATACCTACCGAATGAACGAACTCTTCTATCTGCTTCGGCACCGCCGCCCCGGCTGTAGGGAAGAAATTGCCCCGTTCGATGCCGATGGCCTTTTTCAGCAAACTGTAAACCGTACGTTCATAAAACTTATATTTCAAGTGCAGCAACAACGGCGGAGTCTTATGGTTCATCAGGTATACGATATTGTGTTCGTATCCCGTCTGCAGTGCATCCAGCATGAGGCTTTTCTTCAGCCCGGTAGCTTCGTTTATCTTTTCGTGGACACCGGCATACACCTTTTCCCAAAAGCGTGGCACACTGCACATTGCCGTAGGACGGATTTCACGGACTGTCATCTGGATATCTTGCGGATACAGATTGATACACAACAGGCATCCCTTGGTAAGGCAATAATACGACCATGCCCGTTCGAAAACATGGGTAAAAGGCAGGAAATTCATCACCACATCGCGGTCGGTCAAGGTCAACAATACTTTGTCGTGCGCACGGAATGCCGCCTCGTAGCAAGAGTGATGCAGCATCACTCCTTTCGATTCTCCGGTGGTTCCTGAAGTATAGAGGATATTGGCAAGGTCGTCCGGCCCCGACTCCGAAGTGCGTCGGTCTACTTCCGCCTGAAGCGTACCGTCGTCGCCCGATTGCAGAAATTCGCTGTAATAGATAGAATGGGTGTCTTCCTGTGCACGCACGACATCGGGACTGAAAATAATGATTCGCTTCAAGGTCTTGCAAAGCTGCTGCACCCGGTATGCCACATCATATTGATATTGCTCGCCCACGAACAGATAGCGGATAGCGGCGTCTTCTACGATGTAATGCACTTGCGACTCGGAACTGGTGGCATACAGCGGGATAGTGACTACCCGGCAAGCGAACGCTCCAAAGTCGGTATACAGGCATTCGGGCATATTTTGCGAAAACACTCCGATATTTTCCTGTACCTGCACTCCTGAGGCAATCAGGGCGCGGGATACATTTTTCACCTTTCCTGCAAACCGGTTCCACGAAACCGGTATCCAGGCTCCCCGTTTATAGTCGCGGTATTTCAATGCAGCACGGTCGCCGTATTTCGCCGCCTGCTTGCCAATCAGCGTAGACAGATAAGATGATTCACTCATTTCTATTTTATTTGTTTCATGATCGTTAACTGCAAAGATAGGGTTTAATTCGAATAAGCAGTCAACCGAAGCGGGAAATATTGACAATCGCGTTCATTTTTGTCCCGAAAATGCCATGCCTGTTTTAATAGTTCGGAAATCTTTATTACTTTTATGCCCTAAAAGCTTAAGACGACTATGGACATCGAATTGCAAGACGTGGTTTCCCAATTTCCCCAGCTCAGAGGGATAAAGCACATACAGCCTATCCAGTCGGGACTGATCAACCGTACTTACAGGGTGATAACCGACGGGGCAGACGACTATATACTTCAGCGCATCAACCACCAGGTGTTTACAGATGTGGACTTGCTTCAGCACAATATCGGATGCGTGACCTCGCATATCCGTGCCAAGCTGATAGGGCGTGGCGAGCCCGACGTGGAACGGAAAGTGTTGCGCTTTCTTTCTACGGCGGCAGGAAAGACGTATTACTTCGACGGCGCGCATTATTGGCGTGCCTGTGTGTATATCCGCGGTTCGCATACACAGGCCGAGGTAACGCCCGACACGGCTTATTTGGTAGGACTGAAATTCGGAGAGTTCGAGTCGATGCTTGCCGACTTGCCCGAGAAGCTGGACGAAACAATCCCCGATTTTCACAATATGGAGTTCCGGATGGCTCAATTAAGAGAGGCGGTACAGGCGGATAAAGCCGGACGCAGGGAAAAAGTACAGGCATTGATAGACGAGATAGGGCGGGATGCGGACGAAATGTGCCTCGCCGAGCGTCTCTATCGGGAAGGGAAATTGCCGAAACGGATTTGCCATTGCGATACGAAGGTAAGCAACATGCTGTTTGATGCCGACGGGAAGGTGCTTTGCATCATCGACCTGGATACGGTGATGCCTTCGTTTGTCTTTTCCGATTTCGGTGACTTCCTTCGTACAGCCGCTTGCACCGCTCCCGAAGACGAGCCGGATACAGACAAGATTCATTTTAACAGGGAGATTTTCCGTGCTTTTGCGAAAGGGTATCTGGAATCGGCCGTTTCTTTCTTGACGTCGCTCGAAATCGAGATGTTGCCCTATGCCGTGCGTCTTTTCCCTTACATGCAGGCTGTGCGCTTCCTGACCGATTACCTGAATGGAGATACGTATTACCAAACGCAATACGCCGAACACAATTATGTACGTACCTTGGCCCAATACCGCTTGTATCAGGAAGTGGGCAAGGCGGTACCGGAAATGCAGGCGTTTATTTCGAAAGAAATTGATAAAGTTTATTCACCATGGGGGACACAAGGTTCCACAGAGCGAAAAATCTAAACAGGGACTAAGTTGTCGTGGCGAAAGATATAGTATGTGGCTAATTATAAAAGGATAAAAAAAGATGAAACTCATCAAGACATTGGTATTGGGGATGTGTTTAGCCCTCGGAGCCTGTGCCACCCAACCGGAATCGGAGGTGCAGACAAACGATAAAGGAACACAATGGGAGTGGAAAAAAGGAACGATTGTGGTGAAGACACCCGAACGTCCCGAAGGACAGAAAAGCGTATTGGGACTGAGGCTTCCCAAGATGGAAGTGGTGCGGGTAGGCTTTGTAGGACTGGGCATGCGCGGACCCGGTGCCGTGGAGCGGTTTACGTATATTCCCGGTACGCAGGTGGTGGCTTTGTGCGATTACGAAAAAGAACGCGCCGAGGCTTGCCAGAAGCTCTTGCAGAAAGCTTCGTTGCCGGAAGCCGTCGTTTATTCGGGCGAGAAAGGATACGAAGAATTGTGCAAGCGGGAAGATATCGACCTGGTGTATATCGCCGCCGACTGGTTGCACCATTTCCCTATTGCCAAGTGTGCGTTGGAGAACGGAAAGAACGTAGCCATCGAAGTGCCTTCGGCCATGAACCTGAAAGAATGCTGGGAGCTGGTCAACCTGAGCGAGAAGATGCGCAAGCATTGCATGATTCTGGAAAACTGTTGCTATGACTGGTTCGAGATGAATACACTGAACATGGCGCAACAAGGCATATTCGGGGAAATCATCCGTGCGCAGGGAGCTTACATCCACAACCTGGATGAGTTTTGGGACCATTATTGGAAGAAAGGTGAAGACGACAAACTGGGGTGGCGGTTGGATTACAACATGCGCCATCGGGGTGATGTATATGCTACACATGGATTAGGCCCTGTAGCGCAAGCACTCAATATCCACCGTGGTGACCGCATGGCTACGCTGGTGGCCATGGATACCAAGTCGGTAGTAGGGAAGGCACTGGTAGAAGCACGCACCGATTCGGCTTGCAATAACTTCCGTAACGGCGACCATACCACTACTTTGATTCGTACCGTGAACGGAAAGGTAATCGAAATCCAGCATGATGTGATGACTCCCCAGCCGTATAGCCGTCTGTACCAGCTGACCGGCACGAAAGGTTTTGCCAATAAGTATCCGGTGGAAGGATATGCACTCGATGGTGAACAGCTTTCCGCTTCGGGTGTACAGCCGAAAGTGGACGATTTGAGTGCGCATGGCTTCCTGCCTCAAGCGGAACAGGAAGCGTTGGTGGCCAAATACCAGCACCCGATTCTGAAAAAATATGGTGAATTGGCAAAAGAAGTGGGCGGACATGGCGGTATGGACTTTATCATGGACAGCCGTCTGGTGTATTGCCTGCAGAACGGATTGCCTTTGGACATGGACGTATACGATTTGGCAGAGTGGTGCTGCCTTGCCGAACTGGGAGAGTTGTCGATGGATAACGGCTGTGCTCCGGTAGAATTTCCCGATTTTACCCGTGGCGAATGGAACGTGATAAAAGGCTATCGTCATGCATACGCTACGCCCGAAGAAGAGGCTGCAACTGCCGAAAAAGCCAACGCCTTTACCGCCAAGCTGAAAGAACAAGGAGCAAAATCTCGAAAACTTACCGGCTCGAATCGTTCACCTTTATAATAAAATAAAGTATATTTGCCGTCAAAACAACAGAATCTTATGTTATCGGATATTAGTTATTATACTTCGGAAGCACTTACGCTGCTGCATTCTCTTATCGGCATACCTTCCATCAGCCGGGAAGAAGAAGCGGCAGCCGACTTCTTGCAGAATTACATAGAAGAAAGCGGCATGATGACAGGACGCTCAGGTAATAATATATGGTGTGTCAGCCCTCATTTCGACACCGGACGGCCTACCATCTTGCTGAACTCACACATTGATACAGTAAAACCTGTAAGTGGCTGGCGGAAACAACCCTTTACGCCCAAACAAGAAAATGGCAAGCTGTATGGACTGGGGAGCAATGATGCGGGTGCCAGTGTGGTTTCACTTTTTCAGGCATACCGTTACCTGACTGCTACCGAACAAAACTATAACCTGATTTTCCTGGCTTCGTGCGAAGAGGAAGTATCAGGCAAAGGAGGTATCGAAAGTGTATTGCCGCTACTGCCGCCCATTGCATTGGGAGTGGTGGGCGAACCGACTGACATGCAACCTGCCATTGCCGAAAAAGGATTGATGGTAATTGATGTAACCGCACACGGCAAGGCCGGGCACGCTGCCCGCGAAGAGGGCGACAACGCTATCTATAAGGTGCTGGATGACATCGAGTGGTTTCGTACCTATCAGTTCCCCAAGGTCTCTCCGTTATTGGGACCGGTCAAGATGAATGTCACCCAAATCAATGCGGGCACACAGCATAATGTCATTCCCGACCTGTGCACTTTTGTGGTAGACATACGCAGCAACGAATGCTATTCGAACGAAGAATTGTTCCATGAAATCACTTCCCATATCCAGTGTGAAGCGAAAGCACGTTCGTTCCGCCTCAATTCTTCCAGTATCGACCAGGAACATCCGTTTGTGAAACGTGCCGTCGAAATAGGTAAGACTCCATTTGGTTCGCCTACGTTGTCAGACCAGGCTTTGATGCACTTCCCTTCGGTCAAGATGGGACCGGGAAAATCTTCCCGTTCACATACGGCAGACGAATATGTAATGATAAGCGAAATAGAAGAAGCAATCCAAACCTATATCGCAGTGTTAGACGGATTGAAGATTTAAACTTATACCTTTATATATATAGAAACGCAATGATGGATAAACCAAGACTCTTCATGCTTTGCCTGGGAGCAATGCTCCTGTCATTGGTTTCTTCGTGCGGAAGCAGCAAGAACAAAAATACAACCGAAAACGAAGAAACAACACAAGCCTCTGCCGTGCAAGTGCCTGCTTTCAGTGCCGACAGTGCCTACCTGTATATCGAACGCCAAGTGGCTTTCGGGCCTCGTGTACCTAATACGGATGCACATCGTGCGTGTGGTGAATACCTGTACCGACAACTGCAGGCATTCGGGGCAACCATGTACGACCAGCGTGCCGATGTCGTTTCATACGACGGAAAGATATTGAAGGCACGCAACATTATCGGGGCATACAATCCGGAAGCCAAAAAGCGGGTCCTGCTCTGTGCCCATTGGGACAGCCGTCCCTATGCCGATGCCGACAAGAAAGAACACCATCATACGCCTATCGATGGTGCCAACGATGGCGCCAGCGGAGTAGGTGTATTGTTGGAGATAGCCCGCCACCTGCAACAGCAAGCTCCGGCTGTGGGCATCGACATCGTTTTCTTCGATGCCGAGGATTATGGCATACCCGAATTCTATGATGGCACCTACAAGGAAGACACATGGTGCTTAGGCTCGCAATATTGGGGACGCATCCCGCACGTACCCGACTACAAAGCACGCTTCGGCATCTTGCTGGATATGGTAGGAGGCAAAGGCGCCACATTCTATTACGAGGGTTATTCCGCCCGCACTGCCAGCCATGCGATGAAAAAAATCTGGGATGCGGCACACCGCTTAGGGCATACACAATATTTCATAAAAGAAGCAGGCGGCGAAGTGACCGACGACCATGTATATGTCAACCGTTTCCGCCAAATCCCGTGTGTAGACATCATCGGCTACAACCCGCATAGCGGCAATGGGTTCCATGAAACATGGCATACGCTGAACGACAACATGGATTGCATTGACAGGGCAACCCTGCAAGCCGTAGGCGAAACCGTTATGGCTGTGATTTATAATGAAAAGTAAAAGCTTGAAAATGAAAACAATCAATGAACTGCAAGACGAAGTCATCAATGAATTCAGTGACTTCGACGACTGGATGGACAAATACCAGTTACTCATCGATTTAGGCAACGAGCAAGAACCACTCGATGAAAAATACAAGACCGAACAAAACCTGATAGACGGATGCCAAAGCCGTGTGTGGCTGCAGGCCGATTGGGTAGAGGGGAAAATCATCTTCCAGGCAGAAAGCGATGCGCTTATCGTAAAAGGCATCATCGCTTTACTCATCAAAGTGCTGTCGGGACATACACCCGATGAAATCCTGAACGCCGACCTTTATTTCATCGACCGTATCGGGCTGAAAGAACATCTTTCTCCTACCCGAAGCAACGGACTGCTCGCCATGGTGAAACAAATGCGGATGTACGCTTTGGCGTTTAAAGCAAAAGAAGCCGAAGCAAAAGGCTGACCCTCCATGTCCTCTCTATGGTGAATAGAAAAACGTATGTTTTAAGTTAAAAACATTACAGGGATACCTCTGTTTCCCTACCAATTATTGACTCCCTACTTCCTCTGAAAGTTATCGGAAAGTTTCAGGCAGACTTTCCGGTAACTTTTCTTTTTTTACCGGAAATCCATCCACACCCTTTCTGCCAGTTTATGTTATGCAGCATAAATGTACGGTTTCTGATAAAAAATGTAACATTCGGGCTAGTTGATGTTACATAGGTGTATGAATCTGAAACACATAATATTTGTTTTTTTTAATATAAAAACATAACTTTGCGGCTATAGTATGATGTATATAGTTGTAATAAAATGGAAAGACAAACTTGTTGATAATGTAATTAACATGCACTTGGAAGTAAGATTTTAAATACCTGTGGAAATAGTTTTTTAAATAGGTATACAAAATAACTTTATGTCTAACCCATGTTAAATGTAAGATGCTTATGCATAAAATTTGTGATGACAGTTAATCTTCTGTCCGGATTGATTTTTTCACCTAATATATAATATATAGGTGAAGAGGAAAGCAACCAATCGAAAGATTGATTTACGTATGGTTTAATTCTTAAACTAATAATTAATGGAAAATGTAAGTAGTAAATTAAAAAAGTTCCCTTACCTTTTTCTGCTCATGTTATTCTGCAGCCTGACGCTATGGGCGCAGCAAGGAAAAACGGTAAAGGGCGTTGTGTTAGACAGAAATGGTGATCCGGTGATTGGAGCCTCTGTCGTGGTTAAGGGCAGTACTGCAGTCGGTACAATTACAGATTTGGACGGTAACTTTACGTTAAATGTTCCTGATGAAAAATCTACTCTTGTCTTTTCATTTATCGGTATGACCACGCAAGAGTTGCGCGTACCCAAAAGCGGTTTCATACGGGTTACGCTGGAAGACGATACGGAAATGTTGGACGAGGTGGTCGTAGTAGGTTATGGCCAGCAGAAAAAGGCAAGTGTGGTAGGAGCTATCACGCAGACCAACTCGAAAGTATTGGAACGTACGGGTGGTGTGTCCGACTTGGGTTCGGCACTGACCGGTAACTTGCCGGGTGTGATTACATCGGCCAGTACGGGTATGCCGGGTGAAGAAGACCCGCAAATCTTAATTCGTGGTTCCAGTACGTGGAATGATTCTGCTCCGTTGATTTTGATTGACGGTATCGAACGCCCGATGAGTGGACTGGATGTCAACTCAGTAGAATCGGTATCTGTATTGAAAGACGCGTCTGCTACTGCGGTTTACGGTGTAAAGGGTGCAAACGGTGTAATCTTGATTACCACCAAACGCGGTCAAGAAGGTAAAGCCACCATCAACGCTTCTGCCAACATGACAGTGAAGATGCTTTCAAAGCTGCCGAATAAACTCGACTCATACGATGCTTTCCATCTTCGTAACGAAGCCGTGGAATATGAATTGGGATTAACTCCTGCTTCTTGGCAATACATGATGAATGAACATGAAATGCTGAAATACCGTAATCCGGCAAACTTGGCTGAGGCCGAACGTTACCCGAACGTAGATTGGGCAGACTGGATGTTTAAAGATGCAGCACTTGCTGAGAATGTCAATGTCAGCATGAACGGAGGCACTAAAATCCTAAAATATTATGCTGCAATCGACTACCAGCACGAAGGCGATATGTTTAAAGTGTACGACAATGGGCGCGGTTACAAAACAGGATATGGCTACGACCGTGTGAATATGCGCAGTAATATGGATTTCCAGTTGACTAAAACCACCGTATTAAAAATGAATCTTTCAGGTTCCTACGGTGTACGGTTAGCTCCGATTGACGCAAATGAATATAATTTATGGGGCAGCGCATATACAACGGCTCCCAATGCCATGATTCCGGTTTATTCGGATGGCAGCTGGGGATACAATCCGGAGAATGACAATAACTCTGTCGCCTTGTTAGCCAATGGCGGTCAGAATACCATTACCACAACCCGTTTATACACCGACTTTACCTTAGAGCAAAACCTCGATTTCATTTTGAAAGGACTGAAGGCGAAAGCGACTATTTCATGGGATAACGTATTTGTTGAAAACAACCGTGGTGTCAACTCGACCGATGCCTACCAACGGAAATGGATTAATCCGGAAACAGGCGAAGTAAGTTACAGCAATACAACCGGATCGCACAATTTCGATTTTTATCCGCAAAGCAACTGGACGATTACCAATGGTACTGTGGACAACAATCAAACCCAACGTAATCTCTTTTACCTAGCACAACTTGACTGGAACCGTACATTTGGCAGCCACACAGTAGGTGCCATGGGTGTATTCCAACGTTCGGAACGTGCCACAGGAAGTGAAATCCCTCACTATCGTGAAGACTGGGCATTCCGTGTGACTTATGATTATGCCAACAAATATTTCTTCGAATACAACGGCGCTTACAATGGCTCGGAGAAATTCAGTGACGCTAACCGTTTTGTTTTCTTTAATTCGGGTGCCGTCGGTTGGATGATATCCGAAGAAAAATTCATGGGACTCTCAAAAAAATGGCTTGATATGTTGAAAATACGTGCTTCATACGGTGAAATCGGTAACGATAACATCAACGGTCGTTGGTTGTATATGGATGATTGGGCTACAGGTGGGAATATCCTGACAGGGCTTTATAATGCAGCCAGCCCGTATACTTTCTACCGTGAAAATACAGTCGGTAATCCGGATATTCACTGGGAGGTAGTGCGTAAGTTTAACTTTGGTATTGATTACAGCTTTTTAGGTGGTTTGATTGCCGGTAATATAGAAATCTTCCGCGACCACCGTACAGATATTCTTATCGCAGGAGCCAACCGTGCGATGCCTTCTTATTTCGGAGGTATCGTACAAGCACCGTGGGCAAACTTAGGTGTAGTAGACAATAAAGGTTACGAACTAGAACTCCGCTTAAACAAGACCTTTAGAAACGACCTTCACTTATGGGGGAATTTCAATATGACCCATGCCATCAGCGAGGTTATTGAAGCCGATGACGCAGAAATGCTTCCCGCTTATCAAAAAACGGCAGGTTTCCAATTGGGTCAAACCAAGACATACGTAGACCACGGATATACTCACACCATGGATGACCTTTACGGCAGCACTCCGTTTGAATCATTAGATGACCAAAAACTGCCAGGTACTTACCAGATTCTTGACTTCAATGGCGATGGTGTCATCAACTCTTACGACCAGATTCCGTTTGGTTATGCTGGAACGCCGCAAAATACATACAGTGCATCTGTTGGATTCGATTGGAAAGGATGGAGCTTCTTTATGCAGTTTTATGGTGTAAACAACGTAAACCGCCAGGTGGTTTTCGGAACATTCGGCCAGCAAAAGCTGATAGCTTATGACGAAGGCAGCCGTTGGAGCAAATACAATCCCAATCCCGATGTGCCTATGCCCCGCTTTGGCTCTACCACTAATGGTTACTACGATGGCACCCGTTATTTTTATGACGGGTCGTTTATCCGCTTAAAAAACATTGAGTTGTCTTATACATTCACCGGTGGTTGGGTGAAGAGTCTAGGCATTTCCAACCTCAAATTGTATGTAAACGGAAATAACCTTTGGGTATGGACTCGTATGCCCGATGACCGTGAATCGAACTTTGCCGGTACAGGTTGGGCTTCGCAAGGTGCTTATCCGACGGTGAAACGTATCAATTTCGGCTTAAAATTCACATTATAAAAGATGAATAGAATGATGAAACAACATATACGTACCTTATTATATACAGGACTCATTTCCGCTTCACTGGGTTTAGTTTCCTGTGAAGATTACTTGGACAGAGATGTGGAAAGCACCGTTTCAAGTGAAGACGCTTTCAATACCTTCGAACATTTCCAAGGTTTTACGGAAGAACTTTACTATTGCCTTCCCGACCAGGCTCACTGCTATTGGCAGACTTCTTTCAATTGGGGAGAAGATGAAATCATTTCTTTTGGTAAAGACTACTTCATGGGTTATAAGGTAGACTTAGGGGATTTCTGGGGCTGGCAAGCCGCATTCGACGGATGGGGCTGCGGGTGGATGGACGGCAATAACGTTTCTTCCACCTCTACAGACCGTATGCAAAAACGTTTTTGGCCGCTTGCTTGGTACGGCATCCGCAAAGCGAATATCGGTTTGGCCAATCTCGATAAATTGGTTGACGCAACTTCCGAACAGCGCAACCTTATCGCCGGACAGCTTTATTTCTTCCGGGGATGGTTCCACTTTATGATGATGCAATACTTTGGCGGTATGCCTTATATCGACTCTGTGCCTTCTTCTACCGAACCCCTGCGTAATCCGCGCCTCAGCTATCAAGAGTGTGCGGACAAGGCTGCCGAAGATTTCCGTATGGCTGCAGATTTGTTGCCCATTAATTGGGATGATACAGACACGGGCAGACCGACTTATGGCAACAATCAACAACGCATCAACAAAATCATGGCATTGTCTTATTTAGGCAAGAATTATTTATGGGCTGGAAGTCCCTTGATGAATTATTCTACTCAGGGAAGCCGTACCTACAATGCCGAATATTGCCAAAAAGCAGCCGAAGCTTTTGCGGAACTTCTCGAGTTAGTGGAAAGCGGACAAACGCAATATGCGTTAGTAGACTTCGACCACTATTCGGATGTCTTCTACACCTATAAGCTCAATGCGATGAATCCGGGGTCTACCGAGGCCATCTTCCAATCGCCGATGTATGACTGGTGGATGGGATCTGGTTGGTGCTTGGGACCCCAATTCTTCGGTTCAAACCAACATGGCGCAACGAACGATTGCCTATTTTCGCCAACAGCCAATTACGTAAACTATTACGGTATGGCAAACGGACTTCCATTGGATGACCCGGATTCTGGATTTAACCCCGAATATCCGTGGCGCGACCGTGACCCGCGTTTTTATCACGACATTATCTACGATGGATTGCAAGTCATTCAAAGCGTAAGCAAATTTACGGAAGAACAAACAAACGCCCAAATCCAGTATGCCAATCTATATACCGGCGGCAATTACCGCCATGACAGCAATGAAAGCCGTACCGGTTACCTGCTGCGGAAGTTCACACCACTTGAAGTGAACTATTATGACGAAGGCATCCGTGATTACGGAGACGCTCTGACCATTCAGGTCAGCTGGATGCGTTTGGCAGATGTCTACCTGATGTATGCTGAAGCCGCAGCCAATGGTTATGGATCCGCCAACGGATCGGCTCCGGGTTTCTCGATGACCGCTTTAGACGCTTTCAACCGCATCCGCCAACGTGCGGGGGCAGGTGATATGGCTTCGAAGTATTCAAGCACATTGGACGGCTTCAACAGCGAATTACGCCGCGAACGTGCCGTTGAGTTATCATACGAAGGCCTACGTTTCAACGACTTACGCCGTTGGTTGCTTTTAACGGAATATCCGTACACTATCAAGACTTCACAAGAATTTGACCGGGTGGAACTGAATACCGAAGACCCTACCCAAAGCCACGTCGCCAATTGGCGGGAAGAAGTTATCTTGACACGCAATTTCCAAGAAAAACACTATTGGTTGCCGCTCAAGACCGATGAAGTCAATATTTATCCCGAATTCTATCAAAATCCCGGATGGTAATCGGTGAGTATAAACGATTAACTAAATGCTAAGAATATGAACTATATACAAATAAAATCCATTTTATGCATGACATTGGCAGCATCCGCTTCTCTGGGCATGTTTGCTCAAGAGACTGTGCCGACAGGTCAAGAAGCCTTCCTCGACTCATTGACCGCGACGAATGAAGGCGAGATGGTGCAAGTGGCTTACCGTAAGGTCAACCAAAACGACCTGTTAGGAGGAGTCTCTTTCGTGAATGTGGAAAAACTGATGGACAAAAACTACATCACCTATAGCCTGACCGATATGCAGAATTATGTAGGAGGCTGGAACGGAAACAGCCTGTGGGGTATGGACAGCTATCTTTGCCTGGTAGACGGCGTACCTCGCGACGCCAACAATGTGATGCCCTCTGAAATCGAGCAAATCAGTTTCTTGAAAGGTGCCGCGGCTGTAGTGCTTTACGGTAGCCGGGCGGCCGACGGCGTGATTTGCATTACCACCAAACGTGGTAAAGAAGGCAAGACCCGCATTGATGTACGGGGAAATACCGGTTTTCACGTACCTATCAGTTATCCGAAATATTTGGGAGCGGCCGAATACATGACACTGTACAACGAGGCACGCGCCAACGATGGGCTGGATCCCGCGTATACACCCGAACAGATTTACCACACATCTACCGGGCAAAGCCCATACCGATATCCGGATGTAAACCTTTATTCGGACGATTATCTGAAGAAAGCATACAACGAATCGGATGTGACAGCTGAAATCTCAGGTGGATCGGAACGGGCTAAATTCTATACCAACATCAATTTGTATAATATCGGTTCGCTCGTAAAATTCGGCGAAGCAGACAACGACCGCACCACCCGCTTCAGCGTGCGTGGTAACATTGATGTTAACCTAGGGAAATACGTAAAAGCCTATGCTGATGCCAACGCTACCTTCTACGACGGTAAGGGCGCACGCGGTAATTTCTGGTCTGCCGCTTCTACATTACGCCCCAACCGCATCACCCCCCTGCTTCCCATCGACCAAATGCTTCCCGATGACGAAAAGATTTGGAACTACATAAACTCCAGCATGTTCCTTATCGATGGTAAATATCTCTTAGGAGGTACTTCATTAGACCAAACCAATGAGTTGGCTAATTTGCTGGTAGCCGGAACCAATACCTATACCAGCCGCCAGTATCAGTTCGACATGGGTGTAGACATCGACCTTTCCATGCTGCTGAAAGGATTATCGTTCAATGCGCAATATGCCGTTGACTACGCTACAACATACAACAAGTTCTACAGCAATGGCTATGCCACTTACGAGCCACAGTGGGGGAACTTTAACGGTAAAGATGTCATTATCGGACTGACTCAGTACGGGCAAGATACGCACAACGGAGTGCAGAACATCGCAGACAGCTACGAACGGCAAACCATGACGTTCTCCGCCCAACTGAACTACCAGCGCCAGTTCAATCAAGCGCATAACGTTTCTGCCATGTTGGTAGCCGCGGGATGGCAACAGACCATTACGGGAGAATACCATAAAGTAAGCAATGTCAATTTAGGCATCCAGTTAGATTACGATTACCAGAACAAGTATTACGTAAGTTTTGGCGGCGCTGTTGTCCATTCCGCCCGCTTGCCGGAAAACAACCGCAATGCGTTCTCGCCTTCACTGACGTTGGGCTGGCGTCTGTCTAAGGAAAATTTCTTAGCAGATTCGCCAGTTGTAAACGATTTGATGCTGACCGCTTCCGCTTCTATTTTAAACACCGATTTGGATTTCAGCGATTATTATATGTATGAATCTGTTTTCGATCAAGCCAACGGTGCTTGGTGGGGCTGGGCGGACGGAAACCAAAGCCATGCTACCGAATCCCGTCGGGGAAGCAACGAGGACTTAGATTTCGTGCAACGGAAAGAAATCAGCGTAGGCTTACGCGGGTCGTTGTGGGATAAAAAAGTGAACTTCGACGCTTCTTACTTTATGAACAGCTTAGAAGGCATGCCCGTACAGTCGCGGAACTCCTTCCCCAGCTATTTCTTTTCTTACTGGCCCGAAAGCACGCTGATTCCGTATATCAACTACAACAACAGCACCCGCAAGGGATTCGACTTTACTATCAACTATAACCAGAAAATCGGTGAAGTAGACTTGGGTGTGGGGCTGACCGGTATGTACTATACCAATGAAAATACCAAAGTAGATGAGATGTATGATGAAGATTACCGCTACCGGAAGGGCAAGCCGACCGATGGTGTATGGGGATACGTGACCGACGGATTCTACAAAGACCAGGCAGATATAGACAATTCCCCGTCGTCTACCTTTGGTGAGGTAAAGCCGGGCGACCTGAAATACGTAGACCAGAACGGAGACGGTATCATCGATGACAAGGATGAAGTGTATTTGGGCGAACGCTGGGGGTATCAAGGTTCTCCCTTTACGATGGGCTTGAACCTTACCTTGAAGTGGAAAAACTTCACCCTATTTGCGGCAGGTACCGGTTACTTTGGAGGTGTGGCCATGAAGAGTAGCAATTACTACTGGGTGTATGGCGATGGCAAATACTCGGAAGTAGTGCGCGGACGTTGGACACCGGAGACGGCAGAAACCGCCACTTATCCGCGTCTGACTACTCAAAACAACACCCACAATTTCCGCAATTCGGATTTCTGGATGTATAGTACCGACCGTTTCAACCTGTCGAAAGTGCAGCTCACTTACGACCTGCCTCGTTCGCTTTTTCAAGGGACTGTCGTCAAGAATTTGTCGGTGTACGCATACGCCACCAACCTGCTGACTATTTCCAAGGAACGTGAGACTCTGGAACTGACTACGGGAGCGGCTCCGCAGAACCGTTTCTACAACATCGGTTTCAAGATTGGTTTTTAATTTGATTAATCATAAAGACTTGAATACATGAAAAAGATAGTTTATCTCATTTTAGCGGCTGCCACCCTGACAACGGGATGCGATGATCTGTTTGAACCTGCCATTGAAAACAACAAGGCATTGGAAGACGGCAGAGATGACCCTGTTTATGCGGAAGGGATTTTGGCGAACGCTTATACACGTAACCCTTACAATTCGCAATCGTTCAACGATGTGGCGACCGATGACGCAGTGACCAATCAGACAGATAATACCTACCTGCTGATGGCTACCGGCTCGTGGACATCGAACAACAACCCCATGAATCAATGGGACGGCTGCAAGGCTGCCATCCAATATATCAATATGTTTCTGAGCGAGGTCGACCAAACCACGTTTGCAGATGACGAACTTATCAACCAGCTGTTCCGCAATCGTTTAAAAGGCGAAGCTTACGGTCTGCGTGCCATGAATATGTTTTACCTGTTGCAGGCACATGCCGGCTGGACTGCCGATGGCCAATTGTTGGGAGTTCCCGTCATCAACGAGATGGAAGACGTGAACAGCAATTTCAATATGCCGCGAAATACATTCGACGAATGCATCAAAGCCATCTACGATGATGTAGACGCTGCCTTGGAAATACTGCCTCTCGATTATGAAGACATAGCTTCGGATGCGGAAATGCCCCAATACTACCGTGAATTAGGAGCCGACTATACTCAGTTCAACCGCGTGTTTGGCGCAATGTTCCGCACCCGTATGAGTGGGCGTATCGCCTTGGCATTCCGCGCCAAAGCCGCACTATTGGCTGCCAGCCCCGCTTTCACGGAAGGCTCGGAATACGACTGGGAAGATGCAGCCAATGAAAACGGCGAACTGCTCCGGCTCATTGGCGGAGTGGCGGGTTTATCCCCTACCGGTAACACCTGGTATAAGAACGGAAGCGAGATTGATGCCCTCGGTGCAGGCGAAAACCCACAAGAAATGCTGTGGCGTAACGGAAAGAACACAAACAATTATGATTTGGAAGTGGCACAGTTCCCGCCCAGCCTGTTAGGGGGCGGACAAATTAATCCGACGCAAAATTTGGTAGACGCTTTCCCGATGGCAAACGGCTATCCGATTGATGACCCGCATAGCGGATACAACGACCAAGACCCGTACACCGGTCGTGACCCGCGCCTCGCGCTTTATATCGTGACAAACGGAAGTGCTGTAGGTACTAGCGGAAGCATCATCGACACCAGTGTGGACAACACAACGAACAACGACAGGTTGAACCGCGAAAACGGTGTCTCTACCCGTACCGGTTACTACCTGCGCAAGCACTTGCGTGAAGATGTCGTGCTCAATGCCAGCGGTAGCCACAACGGCCAGGCACACTACAGCCCACGTATCCGTTATACGGAAATCTTCCTGAACTATGCTGAGGCGGCCAATGAAGCATGGGGTCCGCAAGGAAGCGGTTCATTCGGTTTCTCGGCTTACGATGTCATCAAAGCCATCCGCCAGCGTGCAGGCGTAGGCACTGACAACGGTGATGCTTACCTGGAAAGCATCAAGGGCGACCAAGGCAAGATGCGTGAACTGATTCGCAACGAGCGTCGTCTGGAACTGTGCTTCGAAGGCTTCCGCTTCTGGGACATCCGCCGTTGGGGGCTCCCCATGAACGAACCGGCGATGGGTATGCGTATTAGCGGAGGCACTTACACACCGTTCGAAGTAGAAACCCGCACCTATCAAGATTATATGCAATACGGTCCCGTTCCTTATTCGGAAATGCTGAAATTTAACGCATTAGAACAGAATCAAGGTTGGTAAACGTAAAAAACAACAGTGAATCTATTCATTAAATATAAAAGCATAAAGACAATGAAAAAATTGACATCATCTATATTCGCACTCGCCTCAATGGTTCTCTTTTCGGCTTGTGAAAACAGAGATTGGGAATTTCCCGATTTCGATTATACCACGGTTTATTTTTCTTATCAATACCCGGTACGTACTTTAGTCTTGGGAAACGATGAGGTGTTCGACAATACGCTCGACAACCAGCACAAATGCGAAATCCAGGCAACGATAGGCGGCTTGTACGAAAACAAGGCAGACCGGATTATTGATTACGTTGTGGACAATTCGCTTTGCGACGGCCTCTATTTCAGCACCGGAGAAAAAGTGGAACCGATGCCTGCCAACTATTACGAATTGGCGTCCGACCGATTGGTGATTCCAAGCGGAAGCATCAGTGGAGGAGTGGAAGTCCACCTGACAGAAGATTTCTTCGCCGACCCTAAATCACTGGAAACTAACTATGTAATTCCGCTAGTAATGACCGATGTGCAAAATGCCGACTCGATTCTTGCCGGCACACCCGCTGTGGAGAACCCGAACCTGGTTGTGGCAAGCGACTGGTCGGTACAACCTAAAAACTTCATACTCTACGCCGTGAAATACATCAACCCATGGGACGGTATATACCTCCGCAGGGGAATCGACCACATCACTTCCGGAGGGACAAGCACTATCGTAACGCGCCACGAGTTCTATGTGGAAGATGATGAAACTGTAGAGTTCACCACACGCTCGCTGCAGCAGGCGGCATGGGCTTTGAATGTAGGCGGGCAGACGTGTAATGTGTTGCTTACCTTCAACGGCAACAACGAGTGTACGCTGAGCACCGACACACCCGACTGCACGGTTTCCGGCACCGGAGAATATGTAGTAAAAGGCGAAAAGAACTCATTCAACGGTAAAGACCGCGATGTGCTCTATCTAGACTATACCGTCGACCTGAACGGAACGCATTATGTCACAAAAGATACCCTCGTAATGCGCGACCGTCAGGTTAAAGGCGAATGGTTTACCGTGACAAAACAATAACGAACCTTAAAAAAGTATGATTATGAAACAATACATAAAACTTTTTCCGATGCTTGCATTGACGGCTGCTGTGGCGGTATCGTGTGTAGACGATGAGGTCTTGCCTTTCGACGTAGCGAAGCCCGAAAGCATTGCGCAATACGAGTATTTGAACAATTACGATGTATTGAAGTCATACGTTGACCGCACGGCACATCCCGGTTTCCACTTGGGAGGTGCCATCGCGGCAACCGACTTCAATACCAAGGGCGTAATCTATGAATTGATTCGTACTAATTTTGATGAAATGACAGCGGGTAACGAAATGAAATACGCATCTTGCGTCTCCGATGACGGCTCCATGAATTTTAGTACGGTAACATCTTTCGTGGAAACAGCCAAAGAAGCGGGAGTGACCATTTACGGACATACCTTGGCTTGGCATTCGCAACAAAACAACACATATCTGAACAGTTTGATTGCAGATAGGACGATTGATACGGGTCCCGTAGAACCTGTGGAGGTGGAAGTCAAGTATGAAGATTATTCCACTTATACAAGTTTCCCGTTTTATGTAATGGGCTATACGCCTGAATTTAAAGACGGATGCTTAGTAAGTAATTATCCGGGAGAGTGGTATCAATATTTTGTCGCAGACGGAATACCAACAACCGTGGGTGAAGAATATAAGGTAACCGCTTACATAAAAGGGTCTACTTCTGGTTCTTTGAATGTTCAGTTTGGCAATTGGGGAACTCTATTGGAACAAACGCTAAATTTTACGGACGAATGGTCCGAAGTTTCCTTGAACTTTACAGGTTGCCCGATAGACAATAGTTTCATTGTATTTCAACCCGGTACTTATGAAGGTGAACTACGTATTCAGTGGTTGCGGGTTTCTCATATAGATAGAGTATCCGGCATTGTTACCAATGAATATCTTTATCAGAATGATTTTTCTGGTACAGACTATCCGGGTGGTTGGGGCAATAACTCGACTTTTGAAATTGTTCAAGGAGCAGGTCCTGACGGAAGTGCCGCTATGAAAATAACCAACCCTTCCGCTGTGAATTCATGGGAAGCCCAAATGGCTGTCGATTTCGACACTCCTTTCGAAATGAATGAAACTTACTATGTATCTTATAAGATAAAAGGTTCGGCTGAAGGTAATTTCAGTGCCGGACTTCAAGTGACATCAGATTATTCTTCTGGAGGTGAATTCGGTGCAGTCGCTTTCAATACAGAATGGAAAGACGTTACATTGTCTTGTACTTGTGGTAAAGAAGGAGCTACACGTTTAATTTTCAGTTTCGGAGATTTTGCCGGTGACATCTACATTGATGATTTGGCTTTCTATACACAAAAAACCGGCAATACAGAACCATTGACCCCCGAAGAAAAGAAAGACACGCTGACTTGGGCCATGGATAACTGGATTAACGGCATGATGGAAGCTTGCGGCGGTTATGTAGTAGCATGGGATGCGGTCAACGAAGCAATCTCGGGAGTAGATGCTGACGGCGACGGATATTATGATTTGCAATCGGCTACGAACGGTGACCCGTCAACCAACTTCTATTGGCAAGATTACTTGGGCAACGAAGACTATGTGCCTATCGTGACACAAGCTGCCGTAAAACATTTCGCAGAACACGGAGGCAATGCGGCAGACCTGAAACTGTTCATCAACGATTACAACCTGGAATCGTGGTGGGACGGCAACCAGAAGCTGAAGAGCCTTATCCACTGGATTGAAGTGTGGGAAGAAAACGGAGCCAAGATTGACGGTATCGGCACGCAGATGCACGTCAGCTACATCCTGAACGAGGCAGACCAGAAAGCCCAGGAAGACGCTATCGTCAATATGTTCCAACTGATGGCTGCTACCGGCAAGCTCATCAAGATTTCCGAATTGGATATGGGAATCGTGGAAAACGCGTTCGGCACAGGTATCAAGACCGAGAATGTGACTTACGAACAGCAACTGAAGATGGCTGAATTCTACCAGTTCATCATCCAGAAGTACTTCGAAATCATTCCTGCGGCACAGCAGTACGGCATTACGCAGTGGTGCATGACCGACAGCCCGGCTGATTCGGGCTGGAGAGGCGGCGAGCCTATAGGACTTTGGGACTTGAACTATAGCCGCAAGCCTACCTACGGTGGTTTTGCCAACGGACTGGCTGGTAAAGTGGTTGTAGAACCTTCTGCTACTCCTGCAGAATAAAGAATGATATAGTTTGGGTGGCGGGATTGCTTGTCAAAGGGATAAAATCCCGCTGCTTTTTTTAATGAATATCCGCAATAGCTCATGTAGGGGCGGGGTAGCCCGCCCGTATGTGTCTACGTGGATGTATTCGGGCAGGCAGACCCTGCCCCTACAAGTTAATTGGTTAGCACTGAATGAACCGCTCCTGTAGGCAATCAGGCCAAATGCGGGCATTCATAAAATAAAAGAACGAACAGTGAAAGAATAATTTTCCTTTGTTAGTTTAAAGTTCCCCTTTCTATCAAGCCGGTTTGGGGAGATGGAAAGGGGGCATATTTACCAAAAAGACAACACAGTGCTGTATCGGCATTGCTTTTACATAACCCATTAACCCATTCAAGCGTGGCTGCTGAATAAGCGATCTTTGTTAGTTAGTTAAAGCCCCCCTTTCTCATCATCTTCTATTTGAGGATGATGGAAAGGGGTTTTTATCAAACAATTCAAAACAGTTTCTCAAATCAAGTAGAAAAAGATTCTGTCTGCAAACCCTGTCGCGGTTTGGTTCTTTGCCTCGCGATACAGACCGTAGTTACACCTTAATAATGAGCCAATTATGAAAATTCATAAGCATCACATTATCCGCAACCATCTATGGGGAATCATACTCTGTAGTCTGTGCCTCTCTTGCCAACAAAAGACGAAGGAAGTGACGGATGTACGCGTCCTTCATCCCAGAGAGGCAATAGAAACAGACATTGACGTCCTAACCGACAGCATCGCCTATATCCCTTTGGAAACATCGGATGAATGCCTGCTGGACAATATCCTTTCCGCCAAACGCGACGGCGGCTGTTACTTTGTGCAGGACGGGAAAGGGCTGTATGCCTTCGACGGCACAGGACGGTTCTTAAACGAAATCGGTCGCAGAGGAAACGGCCCGGAAGAATATCTTTACATGGATTGTTATGCGTTGGACCGCACAAACAAACTGGTCTATGTGGTAAGCAACGTACAAAAGAAAATATTCAGGTATACCTACCAAGGGAAATTCCACTCCGCCTTGTATGTAGACCCGCATGATGCCAATATCGCTTCCTTGACAGTATGCAACGACAGCGTTCTGCTGGCTTATTATCCGCTGCCGAACAAAGCAGCCGACAGCGGTTGCGCATATGCCCGGCTGGATATTGCCGGCAACCGGCTGGCCTCACATAAGCTGATAGATGCCGTAACGGTACATTCCGGGGCGGTACATTACCCGTTGCTGTATCATCCGATGGCTTTCTTCCAGGGGGAATGGCTCATGATTGTTCCGCTATCCAACGAGGTTTATGCATACGACGGGCGTGAGATAACAGGTAAATACGTGATTGACGTGCCGGACATGGCGGCCGACAAAGCTTTTTGGCAGGCTCACAAAGGGCTGGAGTTTTCGGAAGCGCGCAGTCTGCTACGAGAAAAAGGGTTAGGCTTAGGCATCACAGCCATTGCTGCTACCGATGGTCGTCTACTCTTGTCGCTCAACAACCGACAGACGCTGGCATGGGACGGGAAGTCTTGTCGGCTCATCGACAACATCCTTATGCCGGATGTAGGTGTGCAAACGGAGCTTTTATCCGGTGGAGGCTGCTCGGACGATTATTTGGGTTATTTCGAAGCCTCTTTCCTTTGCAGCAGGAAAGAGCAGGCCAAAGAAAGCGGCAACCCGACCTTCCTGCGCCTGTCCAGCTACCTGAAAGAGGAAGACAACCACGTGCTTTTCCGGTATCACTTTAAGAAAAAGATACTTGGATTTTAAAATATAGCCACTTGGTGCCGTTCAACTATTCATCTGATGTTTAATCAATCAATAAAAACAAAAAAACAATGAAAAGACAAACATTTATCATTTACTGCTTATGGGCACTTATGAGCGTCCTTAGCCTGGCTGCCTGCTCGGATGACCCGGTAGTGCAAAACGAGGAACCCAATCCACCTACGCCGGAAGAACCGGTTGACCCTGAACCCGAAGAACCGATAGAACAAGTGATGCCACGGCTGTCGATAAACGGCAGGTACCTGTGCGACGCTACAGGCAAACCGGTAAACCTGCACGGATATGGCATGACGTTCAGTCCGTTCTTCAACCAGAACGCATGGAACAACTACGATGTGGCGGGATGCCTTTCGTGGAACAAGCGGCAGATAGACGGAATGGAAAAGGCCGGCTGGCGGATGGACTTTATCCGGATGCACATGGACCCGTACTGGAGCGACGACCCCGACCAGGAATCGGTGCGTTACGAAGGCCATGAACGCTTTTCGGCCGAACGCTTCCGGAAGTACCTGGACGAAGTGTTCATACCCATGGCGGAATATGCCAACGCCAAAGGGCTGTACGTCGTGATGCGCCCGCCCGGAGTCTGCCCGGAAAAGATTGCCGTAGGAGATGACTACAACACCTTCCTGATAGAAGTGTGGGACATCGTGTCGAGCCATCCCAAACTGAAAGGCAATTGGGGTGTCATGTTCGAGCTTGCCAACGAACCCATCAACATTGTAGGTACCGACGGCTCGACTGGAAGCTCTACCTTGCCGCAGTTTGAAAGCATGAAGACGTTCTTCCAGAGCGTGGTCGACGTGATACGGGACAACGGAGCCGACAATATCATCTGGGTGCCCGGGCTTGCCTACCAGTCGCAATATAGCGGATACGCCACTTACCCGATAGAAGGAGAGAACATCGGATACGCCGTACATGTCTATCCGGGATGGTACGGAAGCGATGCCGAAGAGCCCAGTGCGGAACTGGGAGGCGTCATGGGAGGCGGATACGAAGGCTTCCAGCGTGGCTGGGACGCACAAGTGATGCCGGTGGCCAGCTTCGCACCTGTTATGGTGACGGAAATGGACTGGGCTCCTGCCAAGTATGATTCATCCTGGGGAAAGAGCATTACAGGTGTAGCCGGAGGCACCGGATTCGGGGCCAACTTCAAGTACATTGCCGACAATACGGGCAACGTGAGCTGGATGATTTTCACCGGCACCCATCTGCTGGTCGACTTTAAGGACGAACCGGGCACGGAGGGAGCCTACACCTTCCTGAACGACCCCGAAGCCTGTCCCTGGCCTGTTTACCATTGGTTGCAGGAATATGCGGGCGAAGCACCTGCCGAAGGCGAACTGACCGGCCTGGCACTGACGGGCATTGAAGGAGATGAACTCGACATCCGCATGGGAGACAGCCGTTACGCGGTAGTGAACGCCCTGTATGCCGACGGAAGCAGCCGGGTAGTGACCACACAGGCGGAAATGCAAAGCAGCAATCCCGACGTGTTATCAATAGAGGAACTGGGCGAAATGCGCGCCCGAAAGACGGGTACCTCCCAGGTAACCATATCTTATACCTCGGAGCAAGGAACCGAACAGACGCTGACGCTGACGGTGAATGTCATCACCCCCTTCCCGCTGACCGAAGAAATGTTTGACCCTTGCATCTGGGAAACGGGAACTTTCGACGAGGCGACCCATACGTTGGTAACCGGACCCTATGGATTTGGAGGCTGGCAGTATGCCAACGGGCTGGATTTGTCGGGGTATCGTACGCTGACCGTCGAACTGGGCAGCGACAACGACAGCGGTATCTCGTTCCGCCTTTTCGACCAGAATAATTACTGGACCGATCCGGCCATGTTTGATTTCGGCAATTCCCGGCGTGTCGTGATAGACTTGCACAACATGAAGACCGCAAACGGAGTAGCGGTAGACCCGTCGCACCTGTACATCATCGGCTTTTGGTCGACAGGCGGGAAGCCGTTCGTCATCGAGCGGCTGACATTGGAATAAGCGGTTGCGGCATGATGTGTTAACTTGCAGGGGCGGGCCTGTCAGGCTCCGCCCCTGCATGGGTTCTGGCAGACATACATACAGCTTGTCTGATTGGTCTTGCCGAGTTTCACCTTTGTTTCATTATACTGAAACTGTAGTTTTAGTATAATGAAACTAAAGTTTCAGCTTGTTAAAACTATAGTTTCAGTATAGCTAAACCGGGCATGAAACCTATTAATCCTTCTTTCCCAAACGGCTATTGTATAATTTCATAATTTTCTGCTCTAACTCGAAATTCCGGAAAAAACCCCGGAAGTTCTGTGAAGAAGGACCATAGGCATACAGTAAAACAGGGATTCCGGTATGGTCGTTTGTTGCAAACTGTCCCATGACTGTTCCGGTTTTATAATCGCCGTCTAATAAAGTCAATCCGCCGGTCTCATGGTCGGACAATACAATGACCAACGTATTTTTTTGTTCATCGGCAAATTTCAGGGCTTTGCCCACTACTTTGTCGAACGATAAATATTCGTCTATTACTGTTGACAAGTTTCTGCCGTGTCCTCCTTTATCTACTTTGGCTCCTTCCACCATCAGGAAAAACCCTTTGTCGTTATCTTTCGATAAGTACGCCAGTACGTCTTCAAACGTTTCTTCAATCACACGTTTGCCTCTTTCATAATCATCTCCACGCAAACAAACCATCCGTTCGTCTGCCTTCAAGGTGCGGATGTCCTTCGGATTATCAGTTACTTTTACGCCTTGTCCACGCATTCTTTTTGTCAACGAACTATCCTGAGCCGCAAACGCCGCTTCGGGAGCACCCACTACCAGATGTACCGGCGCATTCAATAAATCGCCCGCTATCTCTTGGCTGAAATTACGTTCCGGCTGATGGGCGAAATAAGCAGAAGGCGTAGCTCCGCATACACCATCGTTCGTAACGATTCCGGTACGTACGCCTGCAGCCTCCAGTTTCTCGGTGATATTGGCCACCGTGTTTCCTTCCGGGTCTGTACCAATCCGTCGGTTACGTGTCTGTACCCCAGTGGCCAAGGCTGTGCCCGCTCCCGCCGAATCGGTCGTGTAATCGTTGGTCGGATTATTACGCACCAAAGCGATATTGCGCATCTGCATCAAGTTTAAGTCACCTCCGTTTGCAGTAGCGGCAGCCCACATCTGAGCCTGTCCCGCTCCGCCATCCGAAATCAAGACGATGACATTTTGCGGCAATTCACCGGCATTGTCGGATGCGTATGTAGGTTGATATACGTCATGAAACAGTCCGTTCGAAGAATAATATCCGGCAGGATAATCGTTCAGAAAACCGGCTATCAGTTCCGGACGGTCGGTATTGATATAGTCTACTCCCATTTTCATAAACGTATTCCATGCGGTTTTCGTATCAGGGCATCCCCAAAAACGGATTTTCTTACCTTCCTTGTGTGCCTGGTCGATTACTGTCTTTACTTTATCGTATTCGCCTTCGACCATTCTTCCCAACCCGTTCCATTCCGAATAGATAAAGAAAGGAACACTGAGCAGTGCCACCCGCTTGCTTTCTTCCGCCGTATAAACTTTATCCGGTTGTCCGTCGAACTGGATAAACGAAGCATATTTCGCAAAATCCGCGGGAGCAGGCTGGTTGCCTGTTATCACAATCTGTACAGCCGAAGGGTTGTGTTCCGTGTCGAAGCAAGACAGATATTCTTCCAATTGCTTTTCCAGTATGGGCATTGTCTCGGCATAACCGGTTTTCAGGTCTATCAGGAGTTGAAAGCTTTTCCCGTCGGGATAAGCCTTCCCTCCGTTCAGCTCCATTTGTCGGCGGATGGGGTCTAAGTAGAGCGCACGCAAGGTACGTTTCCTGTCGATTTCTTTTCGTTCATGGGCAACGTATAATTCTCCATCCACTGCAAAGATGTCTGCTTCGATGGAAGCGCAGCGTGCCGAATAAGCTGTGTAAAAAGGCAGGTTCTGGCAATAATCATTGTGTGAATGTACATTGCGGACTGCCGTGTAATCTGTTACCGTCTGAGCCAATGCTCCTGCTTCTCCGCCACAAAAGGCGAAAAGCATACCTGCTAATAAAACTGTTTTTTTCATGTTTCCAAATTGTTTAAGTAATTATCACCGATGACATTCCCATTGCTGAGGCTGGAACCAAACCATATCGTTCTCGTTGACCATGCGCCCGTATTGTTCATTTGTCCAACTGATCAGGTTCGGATTATTCTGCTCATTATCTGAATAGATGTAACGAACCGGGATATCGCTCAATATGGAAGGACCGACATACAGCTGCGGACAGCCGGTGCGACGCCAGTTGGCGAAGGCTTCGTATCCGTTCAGGAAGCTGTCAATCCACATTTGTGTCCCTATCTGCAAAAGTGCCGTCTGATTGTTTGCCGACAAGCGCATATCCCCACGCATCAGGAAACGGTCGATGTCTTCTGCCGCTACCAATCCCCATTTTTCGATAGAAGCCCTTACTCCTTGCGTATACAGACTGGCTGCATCATCGGTAGTCATGCCACGTACTGCAGCTTCGGCTTTCAACAGCAACAGTTCTGCATAAGTAACCAGGAAAGCCCGGTTTTCACTACGGATGACACGGCTCAAGACCGAATAGTCGTTTTTGTCTATTTGGTTTTGTTCTTCTACACTCAAACCCGCCGGTTGCCCCCGATAGACGAGCGGTTGTGCAGCATCTGCCTTGTTGGCTTCAAAAGAATTTTTGGTAGGTGCCGCATACAGCGTCAGGCGCGGATCGGCTTTCTGTTGTAATGAGTCGACCATCGCTTCGCTCACCCGCAGTTCTTCACCGAACAGAACCCCTGAGCCATCGCTCGGCAAATTCCGTTCTTGTATATACCATTGGTACAAATCGGTCGTATTGTTATAAACTAAAGTCGCCTGGTCGTCCAGTGATTCGAAAACCGGATATTCGCCTGGGTTGTTGAAAATCTCGGCAATTTGCGCGGAGACATCCACTTTTGCCGATTCGCGCATCAGGATGCGTACTTTCAGTGTGTTGGCAAGTTTCCTCCATTTCACCAAATCCCCGTCATATAAAATGTCGTTCTTGATTGTTACGTCCGGGCTTAATCCTTTCAGCAGCTGGTTGGCGGTTTCCAAGTCGTCCACCATCTTTTTGTAAACATCTTGCTGATGCTCGAAATGTGGAAATTCCAATCCTGTTTCGTCCGCTCTTCCTGCCTCATCGTAAGGAATATCCCCATACGTATCAGTCATCAATTGCAAGACGTGTACCTTGCAGATTAATCCTACCGCCCGGTATTCGGGCTGACCGGAAGTTTCCGCAATCTTCAGCACCTGGTTAATGTCTTTCATGTTGCGCATCGGTCCGTTCCATTGTTCACGGAAAGAAGCTCCTGTTATGTTGAAACGTCCATAGCTCTCATTATTCCCTCCGGTATAGTTCAAGTGCTGGATAAACTGGCCGGCAGCTCCGCCCCCGTTGCTTGTCACGGCAGAGGCGGTAGTGCTGATGATAGTAGGCAGCAGCAGGTCGGCTGTTACAGTATGCGGATTGTTGGGATTGATGTTGATTTCTTCGAAATCGCTGCATGACGACATTCCGGCAAGCAGTGAAGCGAACAATAAAGTGTTTATTCTGAATTTCATAATACTGTTTTTTTAGATTACAATGAAACATTGACATTAAACCCGAAACTGCGTGTGGATGGTAACGACATGGTTTCGATGCCTTTCAGCTGCCCGTCATACGAAGCTACTTCCGGGTCGATATTAGGAACTTTGGTCCATAGGAACAGGTTACGTCCGAAAGCGGAGACAGTCACTCGTTTGAACGGAGTCCCTTTCAGTATGGATGTGGGCAAGGAATAAGCCAGTTTCAGTTCGCGCAGTTTCAGATAAGAAGCGTCAAAAGTGGCGATTTTGTCGTTGTCGTAATAAGCTCGTACGTATTCTCTGACGGGTACGGCTATCGTATTCTTTTCGCCCGTGTCCACATCGATGCCATCGGCTATGATGGTGCCGGCTCCGTTTTCGTCGCGCAAGGCTACCGACTCTGCCAATGTACCGGCACGCATACCTTCAATGTATGTGCGGGAATAGACCACGCCTCCATGCTGGAAACCGAACAAGGCACTCAACGAAAAGTTCTTGTAACGTATGTCGGTGCCGAAACCGCCGCTATAGTCCGGGTTCACATTGCCTAAATAGCCCCAGTCGCCGTTCTCTTCTACAGGCAAACCGTTTTTCAACTGCAACTGTCCGTCTTTGTATACCAAGTAATCGCCATACAGCGAGCCGTACGAACCGTCGCCTTTGGTATTCTCCGTGCGAAGCTCTAACGATGCCCAGCGCTCAATCTGGCGGATGCGCGACACGCCTTTGTCTTCGGCAAGGCTTACCACTTTGTTCACATTCTTCGCTATGTTAAAGTTCACATTCCAGTCCCAGTCACGTGTTCTGACCGGAGTGGCATTCAAGGCCAATTCAATACCGTGGTTTGTCATTTTCCCTACATTCATCAGCTTGGTATCGTAGCCTGCCGATGGATTCAGTGTGACCGGAATAATCAGGTCGGTTGTAATGCTTTTGTAGTAAGTGAAGTCAGCGCTCAAGCGGTTCTTGAAGAAACGCAAGTCGCCTCCGAACTCATACGAAACTACCTTTTCGGGCTTGATGTCCGGATTGGGATAATTGTTGTTGGCGGTAGCCTGTGAGTTTCCTCCCCATCCTTGCGATATGATGAAATTGGATGCTGTCTGATACGGTTCCAGGTCGCGGCGCACCATTGACGAGCTTGCACGGACTTTGACAAACGACAACCAGTCGCTTTGAATGTGGAGCAAATCTGTCAGGATGATGCTTAACGAAGCAGAAGGGTAAAAATAAGAATTGTTTTGTTTGGGCAATGCACTCGACCAGTCGTTACGTCCTGTCAAATCCAGAAAAATACTGTTCAGGTAACTGAATTGGGCAGTACCATACAAACTGTTCACTTTCTTTTCTGTCAACGTATTGCCACCGATCAGTGCCACCGCATTATTGGTGATATTATATACGCCGGGGATTGTCAGCTCGGGAGCTATCACCCCCAGGCGTTTGGAGGTCTGATGCATCATGTTTCCACCCAAAGATGCCGAAAAGCCAAAATCGTTTACTGCATCGGAAGGCAGATTATAAGTCAAGAGAAAATCGTTGTTCATTTCAAGGAATGATACATCATCTTCCTGATAGTAACCGTTAAAGAACGACTCCGAAGTAGCGGCATGTTGCATGGTACGTTTGTCGTTGTATACGTCCAGCCCCGACCGTAATTGCAATGTCAGCCCCGGAATGATGTCGTATTTCAGTTTTATGTTACCATACACACGGTCGCGGGTATTCCCATTCAGATTATTATAAACCACGAAATACGGATTGTTCAGAGAAGTGCTTGTCTCATCTCCGTAAGGAGTATTCTGCGCCGTATTCACCTCGCCGTTTCTCCATTGTTGCTTCAACGAATTCAGACTGATGTTGCGAGGCATATACAGGAAGATGCGCATGATGTTGTCCGTGTTTTTTGCACCTGTACTTGCACGGTTGTCGCTTTCGCTGTGTACATAATTGATAGTAACATCTGCTCTTACTTGCGGAATAATCTGATATCCGGCGGTCAGCCCGATGGTGTTCCGTCTCATGTCTGTGTTCGGGACAATACCTTTCTGGATATTGTTTGTATAAGAAAAACGGTAATTCAGTTTGTCATTTGAGTTCGATAATGAAATCGTATTCGACAGGTTGTATCCAGTCTGCAGAAAATCTTTCAGCTGATTGCCATGCGATACAAACGGAGTGGCAACACGGCTTCCGTCGGCAGCCAAAGGTGAATCGAATTGAGGAATAAGCTGTCCGTTCATGGCAGGTCCCCAGTTTTCAACCATATTGTCATTGGTTCCGGCTCCGGCACCGTCTACGTATGCGTATTGTCCATTAGAGCCTTGTCCGAATTGATTCTGGAACTCTGGCAAACGCAATGCGGTCTCAAAAGAAGTAGTCGAACTAAACGAAACGCCGAATCCTTTTTTGTCTTTCCCCGATTTTGTTGTGATTAACACAACACCGTTGGCAGCACGCGCACCATACAAGGCAGCGGCATTGGGGCCTTTCAAAACCGAAATGCTCTCAATGTCTTCTTGGTTGATTTCGGCAGCGGCATTTCCGTAGTCTACTTCTGCTTCTCCGGAAGTAAAATTAGGATTGTTGTAATCCTGGCGTCCGGTGAAACTGCGGGTGGATTGTTCGTTATTATTGCTGATGGGCACGCCGTCGACAACAAACAAAGGTGAATTATTGTAGTTATATCCTCCTACGAAATTCTGCCCACGTATCTGGATAGAAGAAGAAGCACCGATTCCACCCGACGAACTTGTAATCTGCACGCCGGCTACCCGGTTGCTCAACGAATTGAGGAAATTGCTTTCATGCGATCCGGTAATCTTGTCGCCACTGACCTTTTCTACCGAATAACCTAAAGATTTCGCTTCACGGCTGATACCTAAAGCCGTCACCACAACTTCATTTAGTAAATGTTGGTCTTCCTTTAATACAACAACCAGCTCTTTTTGTGATTTGACTGATTTCGGCTTATATCCGATATAAGAAACTTCAAGTGTATGAGATTGGTCGCTTACGGCCAACGAAAAATTCCCATCCACATCAGATACCGTCCCGTTTTTGGTATCTTTTTCCAGAATTGTCGCTCCGATAATCGGCTCCTGATTCTCTGTTACGACCTTTCCTTTTACGACAAGCCTTGAACCTTGCCCATAAGCCCCTATTGTTATAATCAGTAACAACAGCGACGTGCCAATACGTTTTAAATAATTTAATTTCATCTGCGTAAAGTTTTTATCTTTTCGGCAGCAAAATTAAATCGGGTACGTTTCAAACGCACTACGCCCTAACTACGTTCGGGTGAACAGCTCGTGACATTTTAATGACACCTCATCCGTTCCGTTTTTTGCCTTCACATAGGCATCATTCGGGATAATGTAATTTGAATGTTTGCATTTGGGCAAGTTGCTTGCAGGGACTCCCGTCTTTGCGTGGGTTATTCTACGGAATCCAGAAACCTGTTTTGTATTTTCCAATAAAGTAATATTATATCAGGTCCTTTTGAGTTTGTTTCCGGTCTGTTTCCCCGATTTTATTCGTCAGATAGCCCGCTACCTTCCTCATAAAGTCAGAAAAACATCCTCGAAAACAATTCTCAAAATAAACCTGAGCAAAGTTTGAACAGGCTCTAAGCCTTGTTTGATTTTATGCACCGGATGAGCACCTTCTCTCCATCTTTCAATGTCGTGGCAAAAAAATAGACGTCTCCTCCCTCTTTCAGCTTCAGCTTTTTCCGCAATTCCGCTACCGAAGCAGGGAAGTTACGCATCGTAAGGTTGGCTTTCCCGATGCCTTGCAGGCAAGTTTTCAACTCTTTTTTCCCGAAGCCCGATACGGCCTCTACCCGGAAACAGCGTCCGGGAAAGCCGACCTGTTCGTCTGATGTATACAAATGGCTGTTGGGGTGCAGCTTTTTCACCCCATAACGGGAAGCGAGCAGACGATAAGCCCCTCCTTTTAATAAAGCCGCCCCGGGCTCGTAAAGGTAAGTGCCTACTTGGGTGGCATACTGGCACACGGCATTCCTTTCTTCGGAAAGTGTAAAGGCAAAGGGTGTTGTCAACAAGTTATCAACAATCTGTTCACAGCAGATAGTAACCTCTTTTTCTGCTGGTTCCGTATGCAGAAACGGCTTTTTCAACAGAATTATCAACTCTTTGCACTCGTTATTAACAGCCACGATGTGTATCTGTGAAATACATTTCAATGCCCGGAAAGCCTGGGCGATATCCAGCATGGGAGACAATTTGACCATCACTTGTTTTCCTTTCTCTACCAATAACGGTTCGAGCTTGCCTATGTCGGGTTCACAATCGGCGATATCCACCGTCTTGCCCCCGTGGCTGTCGCGGCGGGCAGGGTCGAGATACAGCCAATCTACCGGCTCCATCTGCCGCAGGTATCCGACACCATCAGCACAATGTACCCTGACTTGGGGCAAGCCAAGCAAAGCAAAGTTATGAACAGCCAATTCGCATAACGCCTCTTGTCTTTCTATGTAATCGGCCTTCCGGAAACGCCGGGCCATAAACGAACAATCTACGCCCAGTCCTCCGGTCAAATCGGCAAACGTCTCGCCCTCGGCCAATGATGCTTTGTAGCGTGCCGTGACTTCGGAAGAACATTGCTCCATCGATAAATGGAACGGGTAGCGTATTCCTTCACATTGCGCCCATGAAGGGATTTTCTTCTCCGCTACCTGCCATCCGGCTATTTGAACCACTGCTTCGGGAATATCCACGGAAGGATGTTTTTGAGCCTGAAGCGCCAATGCGCGCACATCGTCGTGCCGATGCGCCTGAATAAAACCGAGTGTATCTGCTGAAAGTTCCTTCATCCTTACCATGATTTATAGTCAATCAGATATGAAATGCAAAAAATCCGTGTGATTCTTTCTATGGTATGGAACGCAGAGGCACAAAGACACGGAGAAATAAGAGCTTGTTTTGAAGAAATCAAGTAATTGATTTACTTTGTCAAGGCGTAATGTAGATTTTCCTTGTTCCAGATTACGGACAAACCGTAGTCCAACACCTGACTTGACGGAAAGCTCCTCCTGTGTCATATTGAATTGCTTGCGTAACGATTTGACTGCCGCTGATAACGTATTCATATCGTAAATTATATCAGTCCGGGTACAAATATACTGAATTATTTTGAATTATACCATATTGGGTATAAGAAACTGTTTTGAATTGGTTTAAGAAAAAAATAAAGGCATACGGGAACGCCGGTTTCAAGGTGACTTTCAGTTGTATGGGCAATCAGGCTACCATTCCTCTTAAAAATAATAGGTATAGTCCATACGGATTTCCGATATTCTCCCTTTCCATAATAATTTATGGTGGGTGTCCAGCGTGGCATCTTTCTGATTATTTCCAATACTTGGTTGTCCAAATCTTGTATGCTACAGCTTCGCAGGACTTTGGCTTCATACACTTCTCCATACGAATTAATCCGTACCGTGTAGATGCCTTTCACTTGTTGTTTATCGCCCAATAATGCAGGGTCATACTTTAAGTGTTGGGTGATGTAGTTTTGAGCAGACCACGGCTTTCCGTCTTGAAAAGAAGAAACAGTTTCCCATTCTACGAAACTGTGTTTCAATTCTTCTTCCCTAATGCTATCCGCTTTCACCCTGTCTCTGTAATGTTGCGGCAGAAACGGTACATATACCGTATACAGGCATTCCATCCGTTTGCCGTTCTTGTCCCGACATGGCAGGCAGTGGGGGAGTTCTTTAACCAGTCTTATAACCTCTCTGTCGAAGTCCTTATGTTTGGTTGTCAAGATATTAATACCTCGTGGTAGTCCCAATGTGTCAAGGGAGAACATGACTGTGGAATATCCGGCTTGATTCTTTTCCAAGAGATGTGCCGGATATTTCATTCGGGCAGTGAAGTAATCTTCCAAATTATTATTCCAAACAGCCCATCGGGGAGCCTCTATGCCTGTCGTATCTATATCTTGTTCTATGAAAGAAAGACCTTTATTCCAAATGTCCTCTTTGCGCCAAATGCTGTCCAAACGGTTTTCATTTTCCCATTGTCCTTGTTGACTGTTGTCAGTCATGCATCTGACAGGACCAATACCAATAGTCAGTGTATCGGGCAGATATTGAAAAACCAATGTGCTGTCGGTTAGCTCTTGGATAATATATTTTTCCCTTGATTCAAAGACTTTTATGGTATCGTCGCATAAAGAATAAGAATAAAGAGTTTCAGTTCTTTTCCCACCCTGCAAGAATGCGCTTCTCCATTCGGCATCGCGAAATTCCATTTCCATAGCATATTGCTTGTCTTGTGGCAATTGCACTTTCCATATCTTATTTTCCAGCAATGCAGACATATCCGCACAGTTGTTATTCTGGGCAGGAAGCCCGGCTATAACAACCCATGAAAGCAATATGAACAGAAACTTTTTCATAACCTATCATCTTAATAATACTTCAAAGATAGCGAAAAGGAATAACCTAATCAATTATTAGATTATCCCTTTCCCGTTAGGTTTAAGCAAATTAACTCTTATGGGAAAATAGGTATCTCAAAAACCTCTACAAGTTTAGAAGCTGTTTTGAATTTATCGTGCGATGATTTGGGATGAGTTTTTGAGGCA
>URCM01000016.1 GCA_900546355.1 uncultured Bacteroides sp. | reverse complement strand
TGCGTCTCTGCGTTCCATTCCATTTTTCGCAATCCATTTCTGATTGACTATAAAAGGCTCTGTGTGCTCTGTGCTCTCTATGGTGAGTATTGTTTCATAAACTTACTTCATTGTATATTTGTTGTATATCTTCTTCCGTCAGGCTTTCGAAATCTTCGCGGCGGGGAGTTACGAGCAGCCCTGCCATGTCGAGCGCACCGGGGCTTACGAGGTGTTGCGCCTCGCCTTGTGCCGTGTAGCAGGATGGGCGATGCAAGGTGCGTGGGATGTATACAGCGGTAAATCCCCGTTTCGGGTCTTCCCAGGCGAACAGGTTGTAGCGTGGTTCGTCTTCATCCGGATACAGAGGCAAGGAATGGAGGTAAGCCTCTACCAGTCCCGTGTCGGAAGCCGGAGTGCCTTCGGTAATGAAGGCTTGGAGGGGGCAAAGGTAATCTTCGATGCGGTAGCTTCGGCATTTGCTCCCGTCGGTCATGGTGGCTTCTGCCGTGAGCGTGGCGGTTTCCATCAGCCGTTCCCATTGCAGGATGAGCGGAATGTCCTGCATCCGTGCTGCCTGGAAATGAAAATGGTCGGGTGCCGATGCTCCACACTTGGCTCCGTTGTAGAATACGGCGTATCCCGGTGCGAAATGCTTGTTTAACCATTCTGTTAATCTGCCGGGCAATTGTCGTCCGGTTTTCCCCGCAAGTGACTGGGGCTGGTGCCGTTCGCTGGAGATAGTCAGATGGTCGGGCAAGATGGGGTAGGGGTTTATGCGCAGGTTGAACGTTTCGTCCAGTTCGATGCGTAAAGAGTCTTGCTCTGCCGGCTTGTTTTCCAGACATAAGAAACAGGGACGTTTCGCGATGCTGTCCGGGTCGAGCTTGGCACAGGTCGAGACGGCACGGGCGGGATTGAATTGCATCACAATTTCGTTATTCCCCAATCGGACACGTCGGGTTCGGATGTTGTCCAGAGCCGCATGGTTCGTGCGTGCCAGTTCCCAATGCGCCAGTTGGTGTTTCAGGAAACGGATGCCCGGCAGGTCTTGCCCTTGGGCGACAAGCGCACGGCGTCGGGCAAGTTCCAAAGTACGCAGGCTGTCTTTATAAGCATTGTTGCGGTTCACTTTCTCAATGCTTAGGGCGGCATCGGAGTTTCCTTCCCAGCGGCGGCACAGGTAGACCACGTCGTAAATGCGCCCGATGCGGTATTGGCGGGAAAATGCCAGACCGAGGGCATAATCTTCGCCGTAGCTCACATTGGGTACGCCGATTTCGCGCAACAAGGGAGTGAAGAAGGCGCGAGGTGCTCCCAGTCCGTTGATGCGCAAGGCATTGTTGTGTCCGTTTTCATCGGTCCACTCCCGGTGGTCGATTATGCCGGGCGGCAAAGTCTCTAAGTTGAAGTTGGTCATCCGATAGGAACCGATGACCATGGCGCATTGCTCGCTATGGAATGTATCAATGATGCGTTGCAAGGTATCGGGGCCGCTATACAGGTCGTCGCTATCCAATTGTACGGCAAACCGTCCGCATCGGGCATCGCGTATGGCCAGGTCCCAGCATCCGCCTATGCCCAAGTCGGTACGTTCGGGGATGAGGTGGATGATTTTCGGCTCTTCGCTGTATCGGCGGATGGCTTCGGTGGTTCCGTCGGTGGAATGATTGTCAACGATGATGAGGTTGAACGGGAATGCCGTTTTTTGTTCCAATACGGAGCGGATGGCATCGTCGATGGTCCGCACCCGGTTACGCACGGGAATAATGACCGAGGCTTCGCAGGGGAAATCGCCTTCCCGCAAGTCGATACGCCCCTCGACGGGAGGCAGATAGGCACCCGTCTTTTTCAGGTATCGGGTAAAGACGGCTTCGCGTTCTATCTGCACCGGGCGGTTGCGTGGGTCTACATAGTCGAATTGCTTTTCTCCCGAACGGCGCGTGTCCGTTTCGGTTTCCGTGTAAAGGTATTCGCGGATGTGAGCCAGCATATATCGGCGCGATAAAGCGAGCCGCACGGCATAGCTTGCCGAATGGGTATAATCCGCTTCCCGGCTGATTTCTGCCACCGCTTCTTTCAAGGCTTCCGTGCGGTACATGACGAGTGAGCCGAAATCGAAATCATCACGCACGCTTCCTGCCTGGTAATCGATGACCGGGTGCGCTTGCATATTGCCGTTGATTTCTTCGTAACGGTCGGCGTATACCATGCCGCAACCGGGAGCGGATAAATAGTCCATCATACGTTCGGGCGCACGGTGGCCTAAACGGATGGATTGGCGGGTACGGCATACTACTATATAAGGTGTATGGCTTTGTGTGGCGATGAGTCGCCATGTCGCTGTGCTATCTTCGGTCGGGACGGCCTTTATTTTGTCGGCCGGCAAGCCTTGGATTATATTGGCCGGGTCTGTTTCTTCGCCGCAAGCGATGAAACAAATAAAGTCTTTGTTCATTGTCTTGAAAGGTTTTGTTGAGGCAAATGTACAAAAAATATTAATTCGCTTGTAAAATCCCTTCTATTTTCATGGGTTTGTGTTCTTCTTTCCTGCTTTGGCTCTAAGGGAGCACTTGATGGGTTTTAACGAACGGGAAATACAGTTCCAGCCTGGTGAAACTCATGAGGCAAGTATGTTCATGAGGGAAACCAATAGGGTGGGGCGCACGATGTAGCAGTGTCCGTATGGACGGTTTTATTTTCCGATTCGCTTGATTTGTTGTGCAAAAAGCCGCATTCCGTCGATTTTATTCGTTTATTACGTTTATTTTGCCTAATTTTGCGCACAAAAATCAAAATCGGGATGAGTGAAATGAAAATATCCCTTTTGGGAAAGACATTGGGCGAACTGGAAGAAATCGTCACCGGTTTGGGAATGCCTAAGTTTACAGGGAAGCAGATAGCCAGGTGGATATACGGCAGGAAGGTGGGAACGATAGACGAGATGACCGACCTGTCGCTTAAAAACCGTGAGCGTCTGAAGGCAGATTATGAGATAGGTGCAACCGCGCCTGTCCAAGCCATGCGTTCTGTAGACGGAACGGTGAAATACTTGTTCCGTACGCCTGAAGGCAATTACATCGAGTCGGTCTATATCCCCGATGGGGAGCGGGCTACTTTGTGTGTGTCTTCACAGGTAGGATGCAAGATGAATTGCAAGTTTTGCATGACAGGGAAACAGGGGTTTTCTGGTAATCTGACTACTGCGCAGATATTGAATCAGATTTATTCCGTTCCCGAGCGGGATACGCTGACCAATGTCGTTTTTATGGGGATGGGTGAACCTTTTGATAATATAGATGCGGTATTAGGTGCCTTGAAGATACTGACCGATGATTATGGATACGCATGGAGCCCTAAGCGGATAACGGTGTCTACGGTAGGTTTGCGTCGTGGTTTAGAACGTTTCCTGAACGAAAGCGAGTGTCATCTGGCGGTCAGCCTGCATTCGCCTTTTCCCGGACAACGCGTTTCTTTGATGCCAGCCGAAAAGGCTTTTCCTATTTATGACATTATCGGGGTTCTCCGGAATTATGATTTCAGTAAGCAACGCCGTTTGTCGTTCGAATATATCATGTTTGGCGGAGTGAACGACGGTTTGCTTTATGCGAAGGAATTGGTGAAACTGGTGCGTGGGCTGGATTGCAGGGTAAATCTCATCCGTTTTCATGCCATCCCGGGGGTAGACTTGCATGGAGCCGATGCGGATACGATGTTGGCTTTCCGCGACTATCTGACTCGTCATGGCGTGTTTGCTACGATACGGGCATCGCGCGGTGAAGATATTTTTGCAGCTTGCGGCATGCTTTCTACCGCCGGACAGCAGGCGGAGAAAGCGGGGCGCGCATCTGTGCCAGCAGACAAAACGAACAATCAATAACACAGGATACGATATGGAAGAACGTAAAATAAAAGTGGGTATCACCCACGGCGACATTAACGGAGTGGGCTATGAAGTGATATTGAAGACTTTCGCCAATCCGGCAATGTCGGAATTGTGTACGCCGGTTGTATATGGTTCGCCGAAAGTGGCGGCTTATCACCGCAAGGCAATGGACTTGCAGGCAAATTTTAGTATTGTCAATTCGGCGTCCGAGACGCAAGACGGGAAATTAAGTATAGTCAGCTGTACCGACGACGAATTGAAGGTAGAGCTTTCGAAACCTACCGCAGAAGGAGGACAGGCAGCCCTGGACGCATTGGAAAGGGCGATGGGTGAGTATAACGAAGGTCTTTTTGATGTCTTGGTTACAGCTCCTGTCAATCCGGATACCATGCATACGGAAGAATTTTCTTTTTCAGGATACGAGGCTTATTGGGAAAGATGGTTCGGGAAGAGCAATAAAGCGTTGTCTGTTTTATTGAAAGATGATTTCCGTATGGCATTGGTTACAGGATTGATGCCTGTAAAAGAGGCGGCAAGTGTTCTGACTCAAGAATTGGTAATGGAGAAAATAGAGACTTTCCATCGTTCGCTGAAGATTGATTTTGGCATTGACAATCCACGTATTGCCGTATTTTCGTTGAATCCTTATGCCGGAAGCGGGATAGTGGAAGGTTCGGAAGAAGAACAGGTTATCATTCCGGCAATCGAGGCTATGTCGAAGCGTGGCGTTTTGTGTTTCGGTCCGTATGCCGCAGATACATTTATGGGGTCGGCCAACTATAAGCATTTCGATGGGGTCTTGGCGATGTACTATGATCAAGGCATCGTGCCCTTTATGACGTTGGCTACAGGCGAAGGGGTTCGTTTTACAGCCGGCTTGCCTATTGTACATACGGCTCCGGTACATGGCACTGCTTATGATATAGCCGGTAAGGGCATTGCGTCTGAAGATTCTTTCCGTCAAGCCATCTATGTAGCGTTGGATGTATTCCGCCGCCGTCAGACGGAGGAGGAAATCAGCGCGCGTCCTTTACGTAAGCAATATTACGAGAAACGGGATGATAGCGATAAGTTGAAATTGGATACGGTAGAAGAAGATTGACATGAAATTTGCGATTATAGCGGCGGGAGAGGGGTCCCGCCTTTCTCAGGAAGGTGTCCGTTTGCCTAAGCCGTTGGTACAATTGGAAGGAACGGCCATGATAGACCGTTTGGTACATATCTTTGCGGCAAATGGAGCAGAAGAAGTGGTGGTTATCATCAACAACGAGGTGCCGCTTACTAAAGCGCATCTCTCCGGACTGGCGCAAACCTCAGAAGTCCCTTTACGGGTAATCGTAAAGACTACACCCAGTTCGATGCATAGTTTTTACGAGCTTAGCCCTTATTTGAAAGAAGACCGTTTCTGCTTGACGACGGTGGATACGATTTTCCGTGAAGATGAGTTTGCCCGTTTCATAGAAGCGTTTAAGGCTTCGGACAAAGATGGTATGATGGCGGTTACCGATTACATAGACGATGAAAAACCTTTGTATATCGGTACCGACGAAAACCTGAACATTACGGGCTTTTATGATAAACCGGCATCCGATACGAAATATATTTCAGGAGGCATTTACTGTCTTACTCCGCAAGCTATTGGTACGTTGGAGCGTTGTATCCGTGAAGGGATGTCGCGTATGCGCAATTTCCAGCGTCAGTTAGTGAGCGATGGCTTGCGTCTGGAGGCATATCCCTTTTCGAAAATATTGGATGTGGATCATGCCGGGGATATAACAAAGGCAGAGGCTTTTTTGAATGGGAAAGAGTGAAGATAAAAACGAATAAAGAATGTGTGCAGGTTTCTGTATAATAAGCGAATTTGCGTTATAACCGGTACATATACATTATAATATAAACTAATAAAAAAGTAGCAGAAGTATCATGCAACAAAATGAAGGAAAGATTCGGGTGGTAGGCGTGAGCCGCGGGAATGAATTTTCCCCGAATCATATCGGGAACGATGCCGCCATCTTCCAAGGTGCGGCCAACGAGTTGGCTAAAAGAGGATGCGAAGTGACGGTTTTTCCCGAAAGAGAATTTGTAGCTAAACATGTTCAGGCAGATTTCATTTTTGATATGGCACGCGACAGGGTGACGGTTTCCCGCCTGAAGGAATTGGAAGACGCGGGCTCTTTGGTCATCAATTCGGGTTATGGCATTGATAATTGTGTGCGCCGACCGATGACTGAACTTTTGATAGCCAATGGCATTCCACATCCGAAGACTTGTATTGTTTCTACAGAGAATGCCGTGTTGCCCGATGTATTCCCTTACTGGATAAAGCGGGGCGATTCGCACGCTATGGTAAAGGAGGACGTGGTGTATGTAGAGTGTAAGCGTGAAGCCGACCTGGTGCTGGCAGACTTTCGTAGACGAGGGATTCCGGTGGCGGTGGTCAATGAGCATTTGGTAGGTGATTTAGTGAAGTTCTATGGAGTGCAAGGTACCGATTTCTTTTATTCATTTTATCCGACCGAACAATCGCACAGCAAGTACGGATTGGAAGCCATTAATGGAAAGGCAAGAGGTTTTCCGTTTGACCGCAATAAGCTGAGAACTGATGCCAACCGGGCGGCGGAAGTGCTTCGCGTCCCTATTTATGGAGGCGATTGTGTAGTGTCTTCTACAGGCGAGATTCGTATCATCGACTTTAATGATTGGCCAAGTTTTGCTCCTTGTCGTGATGAGGCGGCTCCTTATATAGCCGAGTGTATCTATAACCGTATAGTTTCTAAACTGAACAACCGATAAGCACATGAGTACTGCGAAAAGAGGGCTTGAAGCGTCATTCAAGTCAATGGATACTGAAGAGTTTCTGGATATCTACTTCAATCGTCCGATAGGTTATGCGTGGGCATTGTTTTTCAATCGGTTTGGCACGCATCCCAATGTGGTGACTATTCTTTCTATCATTTTGGGAGTGGCGGCAGGAGTGATGTTTTACTTCCCCGATCTGAAGCATACCATCGTTGGTATTGTGTTGTTGATGTGGGCAAATCATTACGATAGTTGTGATGGGCAATTGGCGCGGATGACAGGAAAGAAAACTCGTTGGGGACGCATGCTCGATGGGTTTGCGGGTGACCTTTGGTTTATATCCATCTATGCTGCCATTTGCTTGCGCCTGACGTTTCAGCCTTTACCTTTCGGCATGGGTGCAGAGAGTGGAGCCGTGTGGGGAATAGGTATTTGGGTATTGGCATTGGTGTCGGGCACACTTTGTCATAGTCGCCAATGTGCATTGGCAGATTATTATCGCAACATCCACCTCTTTTTCTTGAAAGGAAAGGCGGGAAGCGAACTTGATAATTTCAAGCAACAGCGTGAATTGTTTTATGGTCTTCCATGGAAAGGTAACTTTTGGTGGAAAGCTTTCCTTTATTCTTATGGAAATTACACTCGTAATCAGGAGCGGATGACTCCTAATTTCCAGCGTTTCTATGCTTTCGTACAACAAAAGTATGGCGATTCCATTCCGCAGGAGTTACGCGATGAGTTTCGCCGTCTGAGCTTGCCTTTGATGAAATACGCCAACATCTTAACGTTTAATACGCGCGCCATTGCACTTTATGTGTCGTTGCTTGCCGGTGAGCCTTGGTTGTATTTTGTGTTCGAGATTATTGTGATGACCACTTTGTTTTTGTATATGCGCCATCGGCACGAAGCGATATGCGCTTTTCTTTATCATAAATATGCAGCCCGATGAAAGAGAAATTCCGTAACCTGTTTTGGTTTTTTGGCATTTTTGCCATAGTGGTGATGCTTCTCACTTTCGATATGGATTATGAGGAGTTATGGATAAATTTGCGTCGGGCGGGCGTATGGCTCCCTGCGGTTATTTTGTTATGGGTGTTTATTTATTACCTGAATGCATGGTCGTGGTATGTGATTATTCGTGACGGGAAAAGTGCGAAGGTGCCTTTTGGGCAAGTTTATAAATTGACGGTATCGGGTTTTGCGTTGAATTATGCTACTCCTGTAGGATTGATGGGTGGTGAACCTTACCGTATTATGGAACTGAGTTCATACGTAGGGGCAAGCAAGGCAACTTCGTCGGTCATCTTGTATGCGATGATGCATATTTTCTCACACTTCTGGTTCTGGCTTACTTCGGCGGTGCTTTATGTCGTTTTCGAGCCGATGAGCTGGGGGATGGGCGTAATGTTGGCCGTAGTTGCTTCGTTTTGTTCGCTTGCCATTTATTTCTTTATGAAAGGGTATCGCAATGGGATGGCGGTGCGGGCACTGAAGCTGCTGACTCATGTGCCTTTTGTCAAAAATTGGGCAAAACGTTTCAGTGTAGAGAAGCGGGAGACGCTGGAGCGGATAGATGCACAGATAGCCGAACTTCACAAGCAGCGTAAGAGTACGTTCTACATTTCGTTAGGATTGGAATACATGGCTCGTATCGTAGGGTGTTTGGAGGTATATTTCATTTTGAACATTCTGACTACGGATGTAAGTTTTCTTGCCTGCATCTTGATTATGGCTTTTACTTCCCTTTTTGCTAATCTGTTCTTTTTCTCTCCCATGCAGTTGGGGGCGCGCGAAGGAGGTTTTGCTTTAGCGGTAGGAGGACTTGCGATACCCAGTGCGTTCGGCGTGTATACCAGTCTGATTACTCGTGTGCGCGAATTATTTTGGATTATAATGGGGGTGTTGCTGATGAAAGTGGGCAATCGTAAAAATAAAGAATAAAATGAAAAGGTTGAGTGATATTCAAGGAGTGATATTCGATTATGGAGGGACAATCGACACCAATGGCTGTCATTGGGCGGAAGTGTTGTGGAGTAAGTACGAAGAACTTCATGTGCCGGTAGACAAGGCCGGGTTTCGTGAGGCGTATGTACATGGTGAGCGTACATTGGCTCGCTTTCCGTTAGTGAAGCCTGATGATAATTTTCGCGATGTACTTCGCCTGAAGACACATATCCAGATGGATTGGTTTGTGGAGAACGGGAAACTTTCACGTGAAGAAGCCGAGGCAGGAGAGTATGCGGAACGCATTGCCGACGGGTGTTATGCTTACGTACTTGAGATGTTGAAACGCACACGTCCTGTGGTGCAGGCACTTTCCGAACGTTATAAATTAGTGTTGGTGTCTAATTTCTACGGAAACATTCAGGCTGTACTGAAAGATTTTGCTTTGGATGGATTCTTCCCTCGTATTGTCGAGTCATCGGTAGTAGGCGTCCGTAAGCCTGACCCTGCAATTTACCGTTTGGGGGTGGAAGCAATGGGTCTTCCTGCCGGACGTGTATTGGTAGTAGGTGATTCGTTCTCGAAAGACATGGTACCCGCCAAGCAGGTAGGATGTAAAGTGGCATGGCTGAAAGGAAAAGGTTGGGGCGGCGAGGAGACCGACGAATCGTTGCCGGATATCGTGATAACCGACCTCTCTGATTTGTTGTCTGAGTTGATGGACTGATGACGACGGATATTGTGTGTATGTTCATTACTCGTGCTTAGTGGTCGTTGGTCGCGAATGAAATCAGTGTAACTTTGTGGTGAAAGCCGCGTAAATATAAAAAAGAAAATGGAAACGAAGAAACAACAACGTGCCGTATTGGTAAGCGGGCAATATCTGTTGCCTTTCATCTTGCTGACATCCTTATTTTTCCTATGGGGATTTGCCCATGCTATTTTGGATGTGCTCAACAAGCATTTCCAAGAGTTGCTTGATATTACCAAAACCCATTCTGCGCTTATTCAAGCCACGATGTATATGGGGTATTTTGTGATGGCATTGCCTGCGGGACTGTTTATCAACCGTTTCGGGTATCGTAGTGGTGTCGTATTCGGTTTGTTGCTTTATGGTATAGGTTCGTTGCTTTTTATTCCTGGACAATATTTTGTTTCTTTTAACGCTTTCCTGTTTGCTTTGTTTGTCATCGGGTGTGGACTGACGTTCCTTGAAACCGCTGCAAACCCGTATGTTACCGAGTTGGGAGCAAAGGAAACCGCTGCCAGCCGTTTGAATTTAGCCCAGTCATTTAATGGCTTGGGATGTATATGCGCTCCTTTGCTTGTAGGCTGGTTCCTTTTTTCCGATACACAGGAGCATCCCAATAGCGTAGCGTTTCCATATGCTTGCATGGGCATATTGGTATTGCTTGTGGCAGCTGTATTCCTTCGGGTAAAATTGCCGGAAATCAAGCATGAAGTGGAAGTCGACCAGACAGGCAAACAGGTAGGGCTGTGGTCGCATAAGTTGTTTGTATTCGGTTTGATTGCTCTGTTTGCTTACGAAATAGCAGAAATCTCTATTAATAGTTTTTTTATAAATTATGTAGTAGAGCAGCGGTGGATGGATGCACGTTATGCTTCGCTGGCTCTTTCGTTCGGCGGACTGAGTTTGTTTATGTCAGGACGTTTTGCAGGCAGTTGGATAATGAGGCGTGTAAGTGCTGAGCGGATGCTGTTTTGGTGTGCTACAGGTACGGTTTGCACCACTACGGTTGTATTGCTCGATGCAGGTGTCGTTTCGTTTGTTGCATTGCTGTGTGGCTATGCTTGCGAGGCGATTATGTTTCCCACTATTTTTGCTCTTTCATTGAAAGGGTTAGGTGTTCATACCAAGCGTGCTTCTTCATTTTTGATGATGTCTCCGGTGGGAGGTGTAGTGGGGCCGTTGCTGATGGGGCTTGTAGCAGATTATACCGATTCGATGGTATGGGCGTTTACTGTGCCTTGGGTCGCTTATGTCGTTGTGTGGTTTTATGCCCGCAAGATGCTTGCCGTTTCTTCACCGCAGTAAGCTGGTTTCTCATCTGATGGAAAGGGATGTGAATGAGTTATACACTACTATGCTGTGACAAAATGGCTTGCACATTTCATTGCATATTGACAATAAACAACGGGTGTGTCCGAACGGAATCGGACGGTTGCCTCTCATGTTTTTCGGGTCTGTATATGCCCTTGAAAATGGATATATACTGCATGGGCGGTTGAATATATACTGCATCTGCCTGTGGATATATACTTCATTGGCAAGGGTAGTGCTACTGCACTTTTTGCACAGTCGGATTGGGTTAAATGAATGTCCGCATTTTACCAATAACCTGTAGGGGCAGGGTTTGCCTGCCCAAAAACATCCACCTGGACGCATACGGGCGGGCGAACCCCGCCCCTACGTTGGCTAATTGCGGACATTCATTTTGGGTTAATTGCGGACATCCGTATATAAAAAGCACAAAGACGTAGGAAGATATTTCCGTTATGAAATCTATTCTGCGTCTTTGTGCTCCTCTTGCTAAGGCAAAGTATCTTGCGTTTAAGAATTAATATGCGTTCTTTTCGCCGTGGATGGCGTTACGCACGGTGCGGTAGATGATGTAAAGGTCCAGCCCGAAACTCCAATGCTCGATGTACCAAATATCACCTAAAATACGGCCTTCCATATCTTTCAATTCCTTGGTTTCTCCGCGGTAGCCCGTTACTTGGCTCCATCCTGTAATGCCAGGTTTCACGAAATGGCGCACCATGTATTTATTGATGAGTTTAGAATATTCCTGTGTGTGCTTTAGCATGTGAGGCCGTGGTCCCACAATACTCATGTCGCCTAACAATACGTTGATGAACTGAGGCAGTTCGTCAATGTTGGTTTTACGCATAATGTCGCCCCATTTGGTTTTGCGCGGATCATCTTTCGTCGCTTGCAGGGTGTCGGCATCTTTGTTTACTTTCATCGAACGGAATTTGATGCAGTAGAATTCTTTATCATTCAAACCGTTGCGTTTCTGGCGGAAGAAGATAGGTCCCGGCATGGTCAGTTTGGTGATGATAGTCACCATGATAAAGATGATGGGGAAAAGTGTGCACAAGAATAAGAGGGAGAAAACAATGTCGAACGTGCGTTTCAAGAATTTGTTTTCCGGACGGCTCAGCGGGTCGGGACGCAGGCTGAGGTAGGGCACATTGCCCATCATGTTAAAGTATACCCGGTTATGTAAATAATTGCGTAAGTTGGGGACACTGTAGAAGTGTACTACATTGTTCTCGCAATAATTGATAATGGGCAAGATGATATTGGCTTTCCGCGACGGAAGGCAACAGAATAAATAATGGATGTGAGGGTGTTCTGCCAGATAGCTTGTCACTTCTTCCGGTTTGCCTAAGTAGGGGCAATGCAGGTTGTCAAGGTCTGGGTTAGGTTCATCGTCAAAATAGCCGCAAATCGAACAGCCGCTGGTCGGGTCATCAGTCAGTTCGTGATATAACTCGATGTTGTTGGCTGTACTGCCTACCAATACGACATAATGGATGTTGTGCTTGTTATTGCGGTATGCCTTCAGGCAAGCACGGAAAATCACTCTATAAATACTGATTGTTAAGAATAGGGCGGAAAGATAGACTATATAAAATAAGGAGATAACATTAAAGTGCATTCCTACGGTTAACAATATCCCGCTCAAGATAGAGAAGTAAAAGACGTTGCGGAACACGCGTGCCACAATCTGGTAGGTGTGTACTTTTTGTCGATGTAGGATGACTCCTCCGCGTATGGTGCATAATAAATAACATAATGACAGCACTATAAGGATTTGCGGTAAGGTCGAATTGAATATGACCGGCTTTTCAAGCAAGTTTGTCCATAAATAAAATGAATAAAACAATCCGTTGCATAAACACAAATCTCCCGCAATGACCAATGTCTGTATGATGCTGTTATATTGCATCGTGCGGTTGTTGTTATTCTCCATAATGAATAAAGTTTTTAATTAGACTTTAGTTTTTAGTAATCTTTGCTTTATCAGGCTGTTTTTGTTTTTTGTCTGTTAGTGTTGTCTTTATTATTTTGCAAATATGGTTGTAATCTTGAAGAAATGCAAATTTTTTGGGATAAAAGCTGGTGCTGAATAAAAAAATATGTTAAACACGAAAAAATATTTCGGAATTTATGTGTTGGATAACATAAAATGCTTACCTTTGCACTGTGTTTTTCATGGTATTAGATTTAAGGTTAATGAAGATTGGGAATCTGGGAAGATTCCCTTTTTTTATGCCCGTATGTTTAGGCTCTTTTTCGGACAGCCTTTTTTGAAGTCCAATACGTGTGGAAGCGTCTGACGGAAAGGGTCTGTTTGCATAAATACCCTCGTTGTAGAGGATAATCTGCATTATTTAGATGCGTTTGCTTGGTTTTCTTTCTTACTTGTTTGTAAAATCATAATCTTTCGCTATATTTGTTTGCCGGTTTCCAGGAACAGGTGAAAACGGTGTGCATATAATATAGAAGGTATGAATATAAAATTTAGATTGATTGTGATGAACTTCCTGCAGTTTGCCGTGTGGGGAGCTTACTTGACTTCGATGGGAACTTACCTTGCCGGTATCGGGTTGGGTAGCCACATCGGGTTGTTTTATGCCATGCAGGGTGTAGTATCCTTGTTTATGCCTGCCGTTTTGGGCATCATAGCCGACCGTTGGGTTCCTGCCCAGCGTTTGTTGGGGTTGAGCCATTTGTTGGCAGCCTTGTTTATGGCGGGCGCAGGTTATTATGGCATGACGGCAGGCGATCAGGTTTCGTTTCCTGTCTTATTCGCTTTTTACTCAATGAGTGTAGCGTTTTACATGCCTACTTTGGCTTTGGCGAATTCGGTGGCTTACTCTGCGCTCGACCGTGCTGGATTGGATACAATCAAGGCTTTCCCGCCTATTCGTACATGCGGTACGATTGGTTTTATCTGCTCGATGTGGCTGGTCGATTTGTGGGGATTCCAGTCTAATTATATGCAGTTCTTTGTTTGTGCCGGCTGGGGGATTTTGCTTGCTGTCTATGCCCATACCCTTCCTTCGTGTCCGGTGAACCGAGGAGATGGTAGACGCAAATCATTGGCGGAAGCGTTGGGACTGAAGGCTTTTCTGTTGTTCCGTCAGCGCAAGATGGCTATCTTTTTCTTATTTTCTATCTTATTGGGCGTTTCCCTACAGATTACCAATGGTTTTGCTAATCCGTATATTACGAGTTTCAGTGCGATACCCGAATATGCCGACACGTTCGGCGTGCGGCATGCCAATTTATTGATTTCTCTTTCGCAAATCAGTGAGACTTGTTGTATCTTGTTGATACCTTTCTTTTTGAGTCGTTTCGGCATTAAGAAAGTAATGCTTATTGCTATGGTAGCTTGGGTGTTACGTTTTGGCTTGTTTGGCCTGGGAAATCCGGGTGACGGTGTATGGATGTTTATTCTTTCGATGATAGTTTATGGCGTAGCGTTTGATTTCTTCAATGTGTCGGGTTCCTTGTTTGTCGATAAGGAAACCGATGTAGGTGTACGTTCGAGCGCGCAAGGATTGTTTATCATTATGACCAATGGGCTGGGTGCTACTATCGGCACACTGAGCGCGCAAGCTGTAGTCAATCATTTCGTCGACTTTCATAGTACGGCACCTCAAGTAGAAGGATGGGCACAGGCATGGTTTGTTTTTGCGGCATACGCTTTGGTGGTGGCAATCTTGTTCGCCATCGTTTTTAAATATAAACACGTAAGGGAATGAAAGAGATTGAACTGAAAGTCTTGGATATGTCATCGGTCTTGAAACCGTCCGATTCTTTTGCGTTGGTGTTGGAAGAAGTGGGAGGAAGAGAGCGGAAATTGGCATTGATTATAGGAGCAATGGAGGCTCAGGGTATCAGAATGGCGAAAATGCATTATAAACCGCCTCGTCCTTTTACCCATGAATTGATGTTGAGCATCATGCAGGCAGGGCGGATATGGCTTGAAAAAGGAGTCATTTACGAAGTGAAGGATGGCATATACTATACTTATTTGTATGTAAGGAGATTCGATGGAGAATTAGAGATTGTTGACGCACGTACTTCCGATGCGATAGTTTTGTCTCTGCGCGCAGGTTTCCCGCTTTATGTTTACGAAGATTTATTGGAACGGGAGCAGTTGCGTAACATTTCCTCGGATGGCTTAAAGTATACGGTGACAATAAACTCGGTTGATATGGAAATGCTGAAAAAGGCAATGGAAGAAGCCGTGGCGAGTGAAGATTACGAACGGGCATCTCTTTTGCGGGATGAAATCCGTCGACGGGAACAAGAGGAAAAAGGAGAGCATTGAAAGCCGGTTCTGGATTTATCGCGCGAGTTTTGGGAATAAGTTTTAGAGGCATTAGGGTAAACATACTTAATTATTTGGCTTATGCATACATTTTATACTCCAAACATAATGGCAAGCGCAGAGTTGCCCGAAGAAGAGGCGGCTCATTGTTTGCGTGTGTTGCGCCTGACCGTAGGTGATGAAATTTTGTTGACCGACGGAAAAGGTTTTTTTTACAAGGCGCAAATAGACGGCATCGCCGGGAAGCGTTGTCATGTAAAAATCGTGGAAACCATTGAGCAAGTTCCCCTTTGGAAAGGACATCTGCATTTGGCAATGGCACCTACGAAGAATATCGACCGTACGGAATGGCTGGCGGAGAAGGCTACAGAAATCGGTTTTGATGAACTGACGTTCTTGGATTGCCGTTTTTCGGAACGGAAGGTCGTGAAGAATGAGCGTATTGAAAAAATTGTAGTTTCTGCAGTCAAGCAATCATTGAAGGCCCGTAAGCCGCAGGTAAACGAGATGATTGGTTTTACCCGTTTCATCCGGCAAAACTTTCCGGGGCAGAAATTTATCGCTCATTGTTACGAAGGTGATAAGCCATTGTTGCAAGACGTGCTGGATGCAGATGCAGATGCGCTGGTGATGATAGGCCCTGAAGGTGATTTTAGTCCGGAAGAAGTGAGACAAGCTGAAGAAGCAGGATTTCAGGCTGTGAGTCTTGGCAGGTCGCGGCTTCGTACGGAGACGGCTGCATTGGTGGCTGTACATCTGATGAATTTGGCACATGTGGAACGGTAATAAAAAGGAAAAGTATGATGAACGGAATGAATAAGAAATGGATGGCGGGCTGTTGGATGATGTTGCTCGTCGGGATAATGGCATCTTGTGCAAGTGGGGATAATTACGAATCGGCTTTGCCTAAGGATGCCGCTTTGGTGGTATCGGTCAATCCTGCATCAATGGCAGAAAAAAGCGGGTTGGCAGGAGAAGAAGGTACGGCGGTTGTACAGAAGTTGGGTGATGCTTTGAAGAGCGGAATGCAAGGTTCCGAGCAGTTGATAGATAAAATGATGGATGATCCTGACGAAAGCGGAATTGACTTTTGGAAAGATATGTATTTTTTTGTAGAATCGCAAACGGTCTCTGCGGGTATCTTGGCGCGTGTTTCTCATGCTGGTAAATTGGAGGCATTGTTTGACGAATTAGGCAGGCAGCAGATTTGTTCCAGTCTTACGGAGGAAGATGGTTGTACGTGGACTGTTTTAGGAAATGTGCTTGCGGCTTACACATCGGATGCTCTGTTGCTGTTGACTGACCCCAATGGCGGAAGCCCCCAGGATATGCGGCATACGGCATCGATGTTGTTGCGCCAGAACGAGAATGAAGGCTATCGTGCCACGCCTGATTTCGGTTTGCTGAAGAAAGGCAAAGGAGATATTGTAGCGTTAGGTTCGCTTGACCTGATACCTGGAAAGTATGTCACTCCGATGCTTATGGGCATATCGGGTGACTTGAAGCTGGAAGATGTAAAATATCTGGCGGAAATAAGGTTTGGGCAAGGTAAGATGACCGTTGATTTTACGGATTTGACTACCGATGCGGTGATGAAACGAATGAAGGAGCAACAATTGCAGGCATTCGGAGAGATAGAAGGGGAATATTTGGATTGTTTTCCTGCCAATACTGGATTTTGGATGTCTGTACATATAGATGGAAAGAAAATGTACGAACTTTTGTGCAGCCATCCGGTGCTGGGCAATCAATTGGAGAATTCAATGATGCCTGTCGACTTTGAAGCTATATTTCATGCCTTGAAAGGAGATATGGCGGTGGCCGGTGATGTGCTTTCGGGTACGTTTATCGCTTATGCCGATGTGACAGACGACCGCTTTCTTCAGACTTTTGAAGACTTGAAGCCGCTACTGGCATTGACCGGAGGACAGATGCGGTTGTTTAATCGGGGTGCTTCGGGATATGAGTTCCGTATGCAGGATGGAAGTGTGATAGGAATGCGTCCGGGGAACCAATCGTTGTGGTTCGGTGTGTCCGAAGGACGATTTTATTTGACGAATCATGCTGATTTGATAAATGCCCGAGTGCCAGGCCTGACTTTGCGTGATTGCCCTTGGGGGAAATCAGTCAAAGGGAAGCGTTGTTTTTATGCGATGAATCTTGGCGCATTGGCAGAAAATGCCCAGTCGGTTGCCGGTAGGCCGGAGTTGCAAGCCTTGGGCTTTGTGAAGGGCTTGGACTATCTGACAATCGAAGGTGTCAATGCGGAGAAGTCGCGGATGGAATTGGTAATGAAAGACTCCCAAATAAATATTCTCAGTTCCTTGTTGAGCGCATTTAAATAAAAAGGAAAGGATATGGAAACAATCGAGTTGCAACAGACTTTGCCGGAAGTGTTTGCCGGCAAAGATACGGTTATATCCGATGTCTGGCATCGTCAGGTAGCTTTGCAGAAAGGAAAGGTTTATCTGTTGGAAGCGGCTTCGGGGACAGGGAAGTCTTCTCTTTGTAGTTTTGTTTATGGATATCGGAACGATTATCAGGGTATTATTACTTTCGACGGGCAAAATATACGTAATTTTTCGGTGCGTGATTGGGTGAATTTGCGGAAACGTTCGTTAAGTATGTTGTTTCAAGAGCTTCGGCTTTTTGGAGAGTTGACGGCATTGGAGAATGTGCGTCTGAAGAATGCGCTGACCGGTTATTGTTCCCGAAAACAAGTGGACGAATGGTTTTTACGCCTGGGTATCGATGGGAAGAAAAATGAGAAAGTGAATCGTATGTCGTTTGGACAACAGCAACGGGTAGCGTTTATCCGTGCGTTGTGCCAGCCTTTCGATTTTATTTTTCTGGATGAGCCTGTCAGTCACTTGGATGATGGCAATAGCCGGATTATGGCAGATATGCTTAAAGAAGAAATAGGCCGGAGAGGTATAGGTGTGGTGGTGACTTCTATCGGGAAGCATTTGCCCTTGGAATACGACCGGATACTGAAACTTTAGCTTGCCGTTATACACACAGATTATTCATTATTCATTATTTGCAGGAAGCATGATTTGGAAATTATTAAAACAGCATATAAATCCCTCCCAATTGCTTGGCTTTTCATTGGCTAATGTTTGCGGTATGGTGATTGTTTTGCTTGCCATACAGTTTTATCGGGACGTTCTGCCTGCTTTTACGCAAGGAGATAGTTTCTTGAAGGGCGATTATGTCATTGTCAGTAAGAAAATCAGTACATTGGGTACATTGGTGGGAAAGCAGACTACGTTTTCTACACGTGATATAGAGGAGATAGAAGAACAACCGTTTGTGAAGCGGGTAGGTAGTTTCTTGCCTTCTCAGTTTAAAGTAATGGCAGGGATGGGGCTTCATGGTGTTACTATGTCAACCGATTTGTTTTTCGAGTCTGTTCCAGATGCGTATGTCGATGTACAGTCCGACCGATGGGCGTTTGATCCCGAATCGGGTGTCATACCTATTATTATTCCACGCAATTATTTGAATCTGTATAATTTCGGGTTTGCTCAAAGCCGTAATTTACCCCAGCTTTCCGAAGGAGTAATCGGTATGGTAAACCTGGATATCCGTATGGCGGGTAATGGACAGGTTGGTCAGATGAAAGGACGTATTGTCGGATTTTCAAGCCGATTGAATACGATTTTGGTGCCAGAAGCGTTTATCCGTTGGGCTAACGCACGTTATGGCACAGGTAAGGAAGCGGAACCTTCACGGCTGGTTATCGAAGTGAGCAATCCGGCAGACGAACGTATCGTGCAGTTCTTCCAGCGAAAAGGATATGAACAGGAAGGAAACGAATTAGAGGCTGGTAAGACGACTTGGTTTTTGAAGGTGGTTGTCGGAGTGGTATTGTCGGTCGGTTTGTTGATTAGTGTCTTGTCTTTCTATATTCTGATATTGAGCGTTTATTTATTGTTGCAGAAAAATATGCGGAAATTGGAGACTTTGTTGTTGATAGGATACAGTCCCGTACAAGTGGCACGTCCTTATCAGTTGTTGACAATCGGCCTGAATCTGTTAGTCCTGCTTTTAGGACTCGGTATTGTAGCGGGAATCCGTAGCGTGTATCTGCCGGTTTTTTCTTCTCTGCTTACCGGAGGGGATGGAGGCAGTCTGCTTCCGGCTTTGCTGGCAGGTGCGGTCGTTTTTGTATTGGTTTCTGTGTTGAATGGAATCATTATCCGTCGGAAGATAGACGGGATTTGGGCACGTAAAAAATGATTGTCTGCATTCTGGCAATGTATGCCCCCTAAAAATGAATATATACTGCATGGGCGGTTGAATATATACTTCATCCGCCCATGAATATATACTTCATCGGCCAAGTAAGTACTACTGCGTTTTTCATGCAGTAGGATTGGCTGATTGTGGAATTCATAAGATATAAGTCAAAAGTAAGTTTATGATAGAACAAGTGGAATTCTCATTGAAGCCTCGCCCGAGAGGTTTTCATCTGGTAACTCAGGAAGTAGTGAGCCATTTGCCTGCACTTCCAGAGAAAGGGTTGCTTCATTTATTTATCAAGCATACCAGTTGTGCGCTGAGTATTAATGAAAATTACGATCCGAGCGTACGCAGTGATATGGAGCGTATTTATAACAATTTGGTGAAGGAGAACCAGGCTTATTATACCCACGTTGATGAAGGAGCGGACGATATGCCCAGTCATGCAAAGTGTAGTCTGACCGGTGTGTCGTTGAGTATCCCTATCACAGGAGGACGGCTGAATTTGGGAACGTGGCAAGGCATTTATTTGTGTGAGTTCAGAGATTATGGAGGAGCCAGAAAAGTAGTGGCTACAGTTATCGGATAATTTGTTTGTTTCAGTGCACAAGAGTGTGTTTCAGCTGTTGCTATTGTGAATAAGTGTTAAAAAACAGGGATACGATAACACCACTGTTAATATCTTATTTCATGTTTGCCGGTAAAAGTGGTTTTTTATAAAAAAATGTTACCCGGAGTGATAAGCTTATGAGATATTTATTTAATTTTGCGTAGACGATTGGTCAAACATTGAACAATCGGACAAACCTTGGTTCAGGTGAAAGAACAGTTGAATTTATAAATCATAAAGAGTAAAGCTTATGTCAAAAATCGTTGGACACATTTCGCAGGTCATCGGTCCGGTGGTCGATGTGTACTTCAAATTGGAAACAGGCCAGGATGTGGAAAAATCCTTGCCGAAAATCCACGACGCATTGACTATCGCTCGTAACGATGGCCGTACGTTGGTGATTGAAGTACAGCAGCATATCGGTGAAGACACTGTACGTTGCGTAGCCATGGACAGTACAGATGGATTGAAACGCGGAATGGAAGTCGTACCTGCCGGACACCCGATTTCTATGCCGGTAGGAAATCAGATTAAGGGACGTGTAATGAATGTAGTCGGTGACGCGATTGACGGAATGAAGGAACTGGACAAACAGGAAGGTTTCCCGATTCACCGTGAACCGCCCAAATTTGAAGACTTGGCTACATCACAGGAAGTCCTTTTTACGGGTATTAAAGTGATTGACCTCTTGGAGCCTTATCTGAAGGGAGGTAAAATCGGTTTGTTTGGTGGTGCCGGCGTAGGAAAAACCGTGCTCATCAAAGAGTTGATTAACAACATTGCCAAGAAGCACAATGGTTTCTCGGTCTTTGCCGGTGTGGGTGAACGTACCCGTGAAGGTAACGACTTGTTGCGTGAAATGATTGAGTCGGGTGTAATCCGTTACGGCGATGAATTCTTGAAGAGCATGGAAGAAGGCAATTGGGATTTGTCGAAAGTGGATTACAAGGAAGTGGAAAAATCACAAGTGTCCATGGTGTTCGGGCAGATGAACGAACCTCCTGGCGCACGTCAGTCGGTGGCTCTGTCCGGTTTGACCCTTGCGGAATCTTTCCGTGACCGTGATACGGGCGAGAATGGCCCGCGTGATATCTTGTTCTTCATTGACAATATCTTCCGTTTCACCCAGGCGGGTTCCGAAGTATCAGCGTTGTTGGGACGTATGCCTTCTGCGGTAGGTTATCAGCCGACATTGGCAACAGAAATGGGACAGATGCAGGAACGTATTACTTCTACAAAGAATGGCTCTATCACTTCTGTACAAGCGGTATATGTGCCGGCTGATGACTTGACCGACCCGGCTCCTGCTACTACATTTACGCACTTGGATGCTACTACGGTGTTGAGCCGTAAGATTGCTGAGCTGGGTATTTATCCTGCGGTAGACCCGTTGGATTCTACTTCACGTATTCTGGATCCGCTGGTTGTAGGTAAAGAACATTATGATACGGCACAGCGCGTTAAGCAGATTCTGCAACGCAACAAGGAGTTGCAGGATATCATCTCTATCTTGGGTATGGATGAATTGTCTGATGAGGACCGTTTGACGGTAAACCGTGCACGCCGTGTACAGCGATTCCTCTCACAACCATTTGCCGTAGCCGAACAGTTTACCGGAGTACCGGGTGTGATGGTTTCTATTGAGGATACCATTAAAGGATTCAAGATGATTTTGGACGGTGAGGTAGACTACCTGCCCGAACAGGCATTCTTGAATGTCGGTACCATTGAGGATGCTATCAAGAAGGGTGAAAAACTGCTTGCCGCAGCGAAGGGATAAGTATAGAGTCTTTTTTAAATTAAAAAATAATGAAAGAACTTCATCTGGTTATCGCTTCACCTGAACGTACCATTTATGATGGGAAGGTGGATATGGCTGTTTTGCCGGGTGAGCTTGGAGAATTCCAAGTGCTGGTCAACCATGCTCCTCTGATTTCGTCATTGATGGCTGGAGAAGTAAGGTATACGGTCGGAAAAGAATCGCAGTCCTTGCAAATTAAGGGCGGATTCGTAGAAGTCAGGGACAATCAGATATCGGTTTGCGTCGAACTTTAAGAGGACGACAAGAGTTTAAAGCTGTTTTGAAGATGTTTTTAACGACCGTAAAAAAGAAATTTATCGGAGAACTTAGCGTGGGTGGCATTGTACTGACGGCTGTGGTGGTCTTAGCTTATCATTTTCTTATGCCTGAATGGTATTTTGCTTGGTTCCCGTTGATACCGGTATTTTTCTATTTGTTTGGTTTTTTATACATCTATATGATTGCTTTCACTTATGAACTGGGAGCAGACAAAATAGCGATGGCTTATCTGATATGCAAGGTATTGAAGTTGATATTAAGTGCGTTGGCCCTGATTTTTTACGGATTTGTGATAGGGCAGGATGTAGTAGCTTTTGTGGCGACTTTCGTCTTCTTCTATTTTGCGTTTCTGTTTTTCGAAACCCGTTTCTTCCTTCGCTTCGAAGCGAGGCTGAAATTAAGTAAACAAGTTAACAATGAAAAGAATACGGTACATAGTAATAACACTGCTGCTGTTGTTGGCAATACCGGAAACGACGCTGAAGGCGGAGACCGGCGGTGAAGGAGATATAGATGTGAATGAATTGATATTCGGACACATTGGTGACGCTTATGAGTGGCATGTTGTCACTTTAGGCGATGCGCATCTGACCATCCCCCTTCCGGTTATCGTAAAAAACAGTACAGGCTGGCATGTGTTTTGCTCTTCTCATCTGGAAGAAGGAAAAACATACGAAGGCTTGTATATAGCTGAAGGCGGTGCATACGACGGCAAGATAGTGGAGCGGAATGCTGCTGGCGAAGAGGTAAGGCCGATTGATATTTCCATTACCAAAAATGTGCTGGGCTTGTTTATCAACAGTGCTTTACTGGTAGTGATTATGCTGAGTTGTGCACGTTGGTATAAGAAGCACGCATTGGAGCAAGGTGCTCCGAAAGGTGGTGTGGGAATGATTGAAGCTACGGTAATGTCTATCTACAATGACGTGATAAAAGGTTGTGTAGGTGAAGATTATAAGCGTTATGCGCCTTATTTGCTGACCGCTTTCTTCTTTGTGCTGGTGAACAACTTGATGGGGTTGATACCGATATTCCCGGGTGGCGCTACGGTAACGGGTAATATAGCCGTTACAATGGTGTTGGCTTTATGTACGTTCCTCTTTACCAATATATTTGGTACGAAGGCGTATTGGAAAGACATTTTCTGGCCCGAGGTTCCTACATGGTTGAAAGTCCCCATACCGATGATGCCATTGATTGAATTCTTCGGTATATTCACCAAACCGTTCGCTCTGATGATTCGTCTTTTCGCCAATATGATGGCTGGACACGCTGCGATGTTGAGCTTGATTGCTATTATCTTCATCACAGTGAAGGCCGGTGCTGTTATTAATGGCTCGATGACGGTGGTTGCGGTAGCGTTCGGTATATTTATGAATGCACTTGAACTTTTGGTTGCATTCATCCAAGCGTATGTGTTCACGATGCTTTCGGCAGTATTTATCGGCTTATCGAGGGTGAAAGGACACAATGAATAGTTAAATGATAAATTAAACAAAGTATAACCATTAAAATTTTAGAATTATGTTATTATCAGTTTTATTGCAGGCTGCTGCAGGTGTTGGCATTAGTAAATTGGGCGCTGCTATCGGCGCAGGTATCGCAGTATTGGGTGCAGGTATCGGTATCGGTAAAATCGGTGGTGCTGCCATGGAAGCTATGGCACGTCAACCGGAAGCATCAGGCGATTTGCGTATGAACATGATTATTGCTGCGGCTTTGGTCGAAGGTGTTGCTTTGATTGCTATCGTGGTTTGTTTGTTGACATTGTTCTTGTAAAAAACGTAGATTATGGGATTATTAACTCCGGATCCGGGGCTAGTGTTCTGGATGATTATCACGTTTGGTGTCGTATTCGTTTTGTTGGCGAAATATGGCTTCCCCGTAATCATCAAGGCAGTAGAGGACCGGAAAGCATATATAGACAATTCACTGAAAGCTGCACGTGAAGCCAACGAACAGTTGGCAAACGTGAAGCTGGAAGGTGAAAAGATTCTGGCTCAGGCACGTGAGGAACAGAACCGCATTTTAAGTGAGGCTGCCGTTACGCGCGACCGTATCGTGAAAGATGCTCAAGATCGGGCTATTGTCGAAGGCCAGCGTTTGATGACGGAAGTAAAGAAGCAGATTGAAACGGAAAAGGAAAGTGCAATCCGCGATATACGTCGTCAGGTAGCTGTGCTTTCGGTTGAGATTGCCGAGAAGATTATGCGGAGCAAACTTGTCGATGCCAAAGAGCAGAATGCTTTGATTGACCGTATGCTGGATGAAATGCTTGAATCTTCAAAAAAATAAATAGGTTATGAATACGGGAGTTGTTTCCAGACGTTATGCGAAAGCTTTGCTTGCGTACGCCAAGGCGGCAAAGAAGGAAGACAAGGTGTACAAGGAAGTGAAGTCGCTTGCCGAATACTTTGACCGTGTTGCTGGTTTGCGCCATGCGGTGGAGAATCCTGTATTGGATGTCCAGACAAAGCTGAACTTACTGCGTGAAGCTTCCGGAGGAGCAAATGTAAGCAATGAGCTGATGCGTTTTTTTAGTCTGGTATTGGAAGGAAAAAGGGAAAAATTCTTGCAGTTCATGACCTGGTCGTATATCGATTTGTATCGTGAAGATAAAAACATTCTCATTGGCAAACTGATAACAGCTGTGCCGTCACCTAGATTGGAGGACTATTTGAAAAAATCGTTATCGAAAGATAATGATAATGCTACTATCGAATTGGACGCTAAAGTAGACCCCAATTTAATCGGTGGTTATATCGTGGAAGTAGCCGGGCGTCGGTTGGATGCCAGTGTGGCTAATCAGTTGAAACGTGTGGAACAGCAGTTTATAGCGAAAAACAGGAGAATAATTTAAAAAAAAACTTATGCCAGAAAATAATAATATTAAACCCAGTGAAGTTTCAGAAGTGTTACTCCAGCAGTTGCAAGGGATTGATACTTCTTTGAAATTCGACGAAGTGGGTACCGTGCTTCAGGTAAGTGATGGCGTAGCTCGTATATACGGATTGCGCAATGCTGAAGCCAACGAATTGCTTCAATTCGAGAACGGTATCATGGGAGTCGTGATGAATCTGGAGGAGGATAATGTCGGAGCTGTGTTGTTGGGTCCTACCGATCAGGTAAAGGAAGGTATGGTGGTAAAACGTACAAACCGTATCGCCTCTATCAATGTCGGTGAAGGTATGCTGGGACGTGTTATCGACCCGTTGGGTGTGCCTTTGGACGGAAGAGGCGAAATCGGAGGTGAGACCTGCGAGATGCCTTTGGAACGTAAAGCTCCTGGGGTTATTTTCCGTCAGCCGGTAACTGAACCGTTGCAGACAGGTTTGAAAGCTATTGACGCGATGATTCCTATCGGACGCGGGCAACGTGAGTTGATTATTGGCGACCGTCAGACAGGTAAAACAGCGATTGCTATTGATACAATTATTAATCAGCGTCATAATTATGAAGCAGGTGATCCTGTATATTGTATCTATGTAGCAGTGGGTCAGAAAGGGTCTACCGTAGCCAGTCTGGTAAATGTATTGCGTGAAAAAGGTGCAATGGATTATACGATAGTAGTAGCTGCTACGGCTTCCGATCCTGCTGCCTTGCAATATTTTGCGCCATTTGCAGGGGCTGCTATCGGTGAATATTTCCGCGATACCGGTCGTCATGCTTTGGTGGTTTACGATGACTTGTCGAAACAGGCTGTTGCTTACCGTGAGGTATCTCTGATTTTGCGCCGTCCTTCAGGACGTGAAGCTTATCCGGGTGATATCTTTTATTTGCACTCTCGTTTGTTGGAACGTGCTGCAAAGATTATCAGCCAGCAAGAAGTGGCTGAAACGATGAATGACTTGCCCGCCAGCTTGAAAGGTAAGGTGAAAGCCGGAGGTTCACTTACAGCATTGCCCATTATCGAAACGCAGGCTGGTGACGTGTCGGCCTATATTCCTACGAATGTAATTTCTATCACCGATGGTCAGATATTCTTGGAGACCGACTTGTTCAATCAAGGTTTCCGTCCTGCTATCAATGTAGGTATTTCTGTATCGCGTGTGGGTGGTAGTGCTCAGGTTAAGAGTATGAAGAAAGTAGCGGGAACGTTGAAGATTGACCAGGCACAATACCGCGAATTGGAAGCATTCTCTAAATTCAGTAGCGATATGGATCCTGTTACAGCTATGGCTATCGACCGTGGACGTAAGAATAACCAGTTGCTTATCCAGCCTCAGTATACACCGATGCCGGTAGGCGAACAGGTAGCTATCTTGTATTGTGGTACGCACTCGTTGATGCGTGATATTCCGCTTGATAAGGTACGCGCTTTCCAAGATGCGTTCTTGACGACTATGCGTGCTAACCACCAAAAAGATGTGTTAGACGTATTGGCAGCCGGTAAAATTAGCGACGAGGTTACGGCAATCATCGAAAAAGTAGCGGCAGATACAGTAGGACAATTTAAAGAGAAATAATCATCATGGCATCACTGAAAGAAGTAAAAGGAAGAATCAGTTCCATCAACGGTACGCTGAAAATCACTTCAGCGATGAAGATGGTAGCCTCTGCTAAACTCCACAAGGCGCAGGGGGATATCGAAAACATGCTTCCTTACGAACGAAGACTGCATCACATGCTGACCAACTTCTTGAGTTCGGGGCAGAGTGTAGAGTCGCCTTTCATTGTGAAACGTGATGTGAGGAAGATTGCCATTGTTGTATTTGCATCGAACAGTAGCTTGTGTGGCGGATTTAATGCAAACGTCATCCGTCATTTGCAGGAAACGGTTGAAGAATATACGAAAACCGTCGGAAAAGAAAATATTCTGATTTATCCGGTAGGACGTAAAGTTGCGGATGCCACTAAGAAGATGGGATTTACTCCTATGGGGGATTATCAGCACATGAGCGGTAAGCCGAACTATCAGGAGGCCTCTGATTTGGCGGTAGAGTTAATCAACCGTTATATGGCAGATGAAATACAGGAAGTGATATTGTTGTATAACCATTTCAAGTCTACTTCTTCACAGGTTCTGACAAGAGAGGCTTATTTGCCTCTTGACCTTGAGGCGGAACAGAAAGCGAATGCGGTGCAAGAAGGTGACAAGAAAGGCACTATGGAGGCTGATTATATTATTGAGCCGTCTGCAGAACGAGTGATGCAGGAATTGCTTCCTAAGGTACTTCGTCTGAAAATCTACACCGTATTGCTCGATTCTGCTGCTGCCGAGCACGCCGCACGTACAATGGCAATGCAGATTGCCACAGACAATGCGAACGACTTGCTGCAAGAACTCACGTTGCTTTACAATAAGAGTCGTCAGCAGGCCATCACCAATGAGTTGCTTGATATTGTGGGCGGTACGATGGCGTAAGTAAGCTGTTCTGTTATATAAATGCAAGATGAGAAATTAAGAATGAAGAATTAGTGGGTATCTGCTTTTAAATTCTTCATTCTTAATTTCTCATCTTGCATTTTTCTTTTAAAGAATGTCTGCAATTTGACAAGATATTGGGCGCAAATAGGGTTAAACCTGTTTATTAATAGTAATAATTCGAGTCAACCCATACTAAGAATAAGGCTAAAGGTAGTCAATCTTTTCTACAAAGCTACAGGTTGTTAATCCGAATTTCTTCATGTTGACGGAACTACTTGCCATTCAGTTCGTCAACGATGCGGGCGCATTCTTGGTAAACTTCTTCAGGAATTGCCATTCTTCCCGCTTCTTGTTGAGTCATTCCCATGGTAAATTCACCATCCTTGTATTGGATGCACTCCATTGCGGCTGCATTGGTTCCCACTTCTTCGAATTGAGGAACAAATGTACGGGTCGTTACAATCGGGTCGGTATTGTAAGGAGCTTTGGGATAAAGTGTCACGGACATGCGTACCACGGAATTAGGCAATGAAGTAGATGTTGTTTGAATCGGCTTGCCCAGCACTTGAGACAGCTCGTTTAGTGATACTTTCAGCCCATAGGGAGTGACTTGTACATAATCTGTTGTGAACGAATTCGAATCTGAGAATCTGACCAACAGCGAGTCTGGGGCGGAAAAGAATTCCGAATCAAAGCTAATCGGGCAGTAAGAGACAGAACCTTGACCTACTCCATCTACCATAATAGGTGCTTGTGCGGTTTTGGAAGGTTTATGTGCGGTTTTCCTTACTTCCAAAAACTTGGCAGAGACTTCATATTTGTCTATGTAAGGAAGGACGGCTGGATTGAGCGTTACGTGAATGCTTGACTGGTCTAAAGAATAAAAATCCTTAGTGCCCTGGTGGCCTATATATTCCTGACTTGTCCCTAACGGCTCGGTTGTAAAGAACCATGTGATTGCATTGTGATGCACTTTGGGGGCTTGTTCCAAATACCATACACCCAACGGTTCGTCATACGAAGGCATGAAAATGTCTTCTGGTGTAGGCGTACTGCCAGGAAGCATCAGGCGGGATAATGGGGAGATGTTTGATTGTTGCTGGCTGGCCGAACTTCCTGTAGCTTTAAATGTTCCATTGGTAAAAATTTTAATTTCGCTTTCACTTTTAATTGTTTGTGTGGAAGAACGTCCGAAGAATTTATTCACTAAGAAATTTCCGCCAGCTTTGATAATTTCACCTACTGTCATACCTAAGAGTGCATTTCTTGTTGTAGATTCATTGTAGATTCATTGTTATGCTCAAACATATCATTGATTTTTGCGGTAGCTGAATCGCCTAACAACGAAACGGCTTTAGTCAATACATTAGGCGAAGTTATAGAAGAGATGGTTGTAGTGGTCAGCATTGTACCGCTGGATTCTAAATTAATGTTTCCTTCTAATGTAATCTCGCTTCTATCTACATCATAAGCACTGATCGTCAGGGCTATGTTTTTGTTGCTCATGTTTGGGTCATACGTCAAAAGGTCAGCCTCGAAGGCATTCCATCCACGACTTAACGCTTTAGTAGGATTCACTGAAAGGTTTGATACCGAAAGTATTCGTTCGTCAACCGGAATTGTACCCGGTGTAGTGTTGGGAGTTAAATCATTCAATAAAGTCGTTTGGTTATCGAATGTGAGTTGCCAAAAAGTGATGTCGCCGGAAGTTACATTGTTTTTATTGTAAACATATCCGCGAAGTCTTCCTGAGAAGATGTTGTAAAAGATAAGGTAATATTTGCCGCCTTGCATTAAAAGGGACGGCGAACAGGTATGTATACCAATTTCCAACCATCCGATTCCTTATAACTATCCAAGATAAAAGAAGGGATGCTTGCCTCTGCGCCTGAGTACCACGGTAGAATCACAGGTCTTGAAATGTTATATAAGGAGATGTGTGTCGTGTCGTCCCAATCAAACATTGGAGATACTTCAGTAGTAATACTCCGGGATGCTATCTCATTTTCATTTGAGTGCCATGTCATTTCGTCTAAATTGTCATTGCAAGAAGAAATAAGTGTACATATTAAACTTATAAATAATAGTTTTTTCATAATAATCAAAGTTTTAAGGGAAATACAAAATTAAAGTTCCATAAGGAGTCATTTGGAAAGCTATCAGTTCATTCATATTTAATTTGTATTGACGTCCTCCTAAAGTTACACAAATAAAAGGGTATTCGATTGCGTAATTATCGGTCGCTGTTTGAAACGTCAGTCCTAAAGTCTCACTAATGAAACTATAATCCTTAGCTTCATAAGATTCTAACATCTGGATGTTAAGTTCCGCTTGGTTGGGAGGAGCTTCGATAATGGTGTCTTTGTCGCACGATGGTAATGCCGTCAGTAGGCTTCCGCATAGCAGCAGCGTGCCGAAAAGTTTTTTGTTTCTCATGATGTTTTAGTTTTAAAAGTTTGTATTTATAACAAAGGTAGCGGAATTTTCTGATAAAACGAAGGGTTAAGGTTGAAATAAGTTTAAATCAGCAGGTATGCGGTGTTGCCTGCAAGTTATGAAAAAGCTTGCGCCTGTTGTAAAGATGAGCAGGCGCAAGCTTTATTGTCTCTTTAGTTGTTCAAAGACGGTTTAACCGTCAGCGGTTTATTCGGTATCAAGCAATAATTCCATTACTTGGCACGCCGATTTGGCTACCGAAGTACCCGGACCGAAGATAGCCATGACTCCAGCCTGATAGAGGAAGTCATAATCTTGCGGAGGGATGACTCCTCCAGCAAAGACGAGGATGTCTTCACGTCCCAAGCGCTTCAGTTCGGCTATAATCTGTGGGATAAGGGTCTTGTGTCCTGCGGCAAGCGATGATACGCCTACGGCATGCACATCGTTTTCTACCGCTTCGCGCGCTGCTTCTTCGGGAGTCTGGAACAGCGGCCCCATATCCACATCGAATCCGCAATCGGCAAAACCTGTTGCTACTACTTTGGCACCACGGTCGTGTCCGTCTTGTCCCATCTTGGCAATCATGACACGCGGACGCCGTCCTTCTCTCTTTGCAAACTCTTCGGTCAGTTCGCACGCCCGTGCGAAATCTGCATCCTTTTTACTTTCTGATGAATACACGCCTGAAATCGTTCTGATTACTGCTTTATATCTTCCTACTATTTTTTCGCACGCATCGGATATTTCGCCCAATGTGGCACGCACGCGGGCTGCTTCTACCGCCAGTTCCAGCAGATTGCCTTTGCCAGTGCGTACGCATTCGGTGATGGCTTCCAACGCTTTGTCGACTTCTGCCTGATTGCGTCCTTCGCGCAAGCGGCGCAGGTTTTCTATCTGTTCCTGACGTACGGCGGTATTGTCTACTTCCAGAATGTCGATAGGGTCTTCTTTTTCCAACCTATATTTATTGGTGCCCACGATAGTCTGTTCGCCAGAGTCGATGCGTGCTTGTGTGCGTGCGGCCGCTTCTTCGATACGCATTTTAGGAATACCGGTCTCAATAGCCTTTGCCATGCCGCCCAGTTTCTCGATTTCCTGAATGTGTTCCCAAGCACGGTGTGCCAATTCATTAGTAAGTGATTCTACGTAATACGAACCTGCCCACGGGTCTATTCCGCGGCAAATCTGTGTTTCTTCCTGAATGTAGATTTGAGTGTTGCGGGCGATACGTGCCGAGAAGTCGGTAGGCAAGGCAATGGCTTCATCCAATGCATTGGTATGGAGGGATTGGGTATGTCCGAGTGCTGCCGCCATAGCTTCGATGCAGGTACGGCCTACATTGTTGAACGGGTCTTGTTCGGTGAGCGACCAGCCTGAAGTCTGCGAGTGGGTACGCAGGGCAAGTGATTTGGGGTTCTTCGGGTTGAACTGTTTTACAATCTTCGCCCAAAGCATACGTGCGGCACGCATCTTGGCAATTTCCATGAAGTGGTTCATGCCGATAGCCCAGAAGAAAGAGAGGCGAGGAGCAAAGGCATCGATATCGATGCCTGCGGCGATTCCGGCACGAAGGTATTCCAATCCGTCGGCAAGCGTGTATGCCAGTTCGATGTCTGCGGTAGCTCCGGCTTCCTGCATATGGTAACCTGAAATGGAAATGGAATTGAATTTCGGCATCTTTTGTGAAGTATATTCGAAGATGTCCGAAATAATCTTCATGGAGAAAGCAGGCGGATAAATATACGTGTTGCGCACCATGAATTCCTTCAGGATGTCGTTCTGGATCGTGCCCGCCATTTCTTCCAATTTGGCTCCCTGTTCCAGCCCCGCGTTGATGTAGAATGCCATGATGGGTAATACGGCACCGTTCATCGTCATTGAGACAGACATCTTGTTCAAGGGGATACCGTCGAACAGCACTTTCATGTTTTCGAGCGAGCAGATAGATACACCGGCTTTTCCCACATCGCCTACTACACGCGGATGGTCGGGGTCATAACCGCGGTGCGTCGGAAGGTCGAAAGCAACGGAAAGTCCTTTCTGTCCTGAAGCCAGGTTACGCCGGTAGAAGGCGTTTGATTCTTCTGCTGTAGAGAATCCGGCATACTGGCGGATGGTCCACGGACGGAAAGCATACATCATCGAGTAAGGGCCATGGAGGTAAGGAGGAATACCTGCTGCATAATTCAAGTGTTCCATTCCTTCAAGGTCTTCTTTCGTATACACAGGTTTCACCTGTATCTGTTCGGGTGTTTTCCAATTGGCCGTAATGCCATTGGCTTGTTGCCATTCCATTCCGTTTTGTGGATGGAATCCGGCATATATATCAATGTTTCTAAAATTCGGTTTCATAGTGTATGTATATTATTTTATTAATGGAACACAGAGGCACAGAGACACAGAGTTTTATATTTCCCCATTAATTTTTCAGCGTATTCCGTCTTTTAATACGGGGACATTGAAGTTTATCAGCAAACCTAATTTTTTGTTAGCCAGTTTCAAATAAGTGACAAGCTGTACTTCATGTATGTCTTTTAGTTCTTCTACTGCTTTCAATTCTACTATCACGATGTCTTCTACCAATAAGTCTATGCGAAATTCTTTATCAAGTTTTTTCCCTTTATAATAAAGAGGCAATGCGATTTGGCTTTCAACGTGATATCCTCTATTTTCTAATTCTGTAATAAGACACGCTTCGTAGACACATTCCAACAGTCCGGGACCAAGTTCTTTGTGTACTTCAATGGCTGCGCCGATAATGGCTCGGCTTAGCATATTGTATAATTGTAGTCGGATAAACTCATAAAATTAAAACTTTGTGTCTCCGTGTCTCTGTGTTCAATAATTATAATAATCGTTTGTTGAACTCACGTAAGGTTTCCAAGACGTTGCAACGGACGTGGATGAAGTGCTCGATGCCGGCGGCTTTCAGCTCTTCCATGCATGCGGGGGCACCTGCCACGATGAACATGGCACGGCCTGCCAACGCCTGGAAAGCCGGAATGGCGTATTGCGCGTATTCGTCATCGCTGGAGCAGAGCACAACGATGTCTGCCTTTGCTTTCATGGCTGCATCAATGCCTTCTTCTACCGTTGCGAAGCCCAGGTTGTCGATGACTTCGTATCCGGCACATGCCAGGAAATTGCACGAGAATTGGGCGCGTGCCTGGCGCATGGCAAGGTTGCCGATAGTGAGCATGAATGCTTTCGGGCGTTTCCCGGAATGTTCCGTTTCGAGGCGGAGTGCTTCGAATTCGCTTGCGGCGCGGGCGGTCTCTAATTTGGCGAACGACGCTTCCTCTTCGTGCGGATGCTCCTTGCCTCCGCATCCGCATACATGTTCTAACGGGGCTTTATCGCCTGCCCGTTCGGTAAAATTCGGGTATTGGTTGGTTCCCAGCAGGATTTCCTTGCGGCGTGATACGGCTTCACGGCGTGCCTTGTTGCTCTGGTTGACGGCATTTTGCACGCTTTCGTTCTGAATGGCTTTTACCATACCGCCTTCGTCTTCGGTCTGCAAGAAAAGGTTCCATGCTTCTTTGGCGATGGATACGGTAAGGTTTTCTATGTAATACGAACCTCCGGCAGGGTCTACGATGCGGTTGAAATGCGATTCCTCCTTTAATAATAATTGCTGGTTGCGTGCCAGGCGTTCCGAGAACTCATTGGGCGTTTCGTATACCGAATCGAAGGGGGTGACGGTCATGGAGTCTACTCCGGCAATAGCGGCGCTCATCGCTTCGGTTTGCGAGCGGAGCAGATTGACGTATGAGTCGAATAAAGTCATGTTGAATGTAGAAGTGGTGGCGTGTACGTGCATCTGGCACGCATTGTCCTCTTCCGGCTGGTAAGCTTTCACGATGTCCGCCCATAGCATGCGGGCGGCACGGAACTTGGCGATTTCCATGAAATAGTTGGAGCTGATGCCGAAGTTGAACTTGATTTTGCGTGCGGCAAGGCCGGCGGGGATGCCGGCTTCTGTCAGGCGGCTCAGGTATTCGTTCCCCCATGCCAGGGCGTACCCCAGCTCCTGGTAGATATAGGCTCCCGAGTTGTTCAGGCGGAGCGCGTCAACGCCGATGCAGCGGAAGTGGGGCCACTCTGCCAGTGCGTTTACCACTTCTGAAGCCAAACCGATAACCGGGCTCAGGTCTTTCCCTTTCTGGAGCATCTTGCTGATAGGGTCGAAGTTGACCGAACCGTGTATGTCCTGAGGGGCGTATCCTTTTTCTTTGAAATAGGCGGATAATAATTGTGCCAGTTGTACGGTATGCCGTTGGCATGTGGTAAAGTTCAATTCGATGCAATCGCAATGGATGTCTTTCAGCAGTGTGTCGAGGACTTCCCGGCTGACATCTTTTCCTTTTATGTGGAAACCTAACGAGTCTATTCCTTTATTCAGGAGGCCGAGGGCTTTGCGGTTGGCTTCCTCGGGATTTTCCACCCGGATGTCCTGGCGGATGTACCAAGTATTGTCATCCTTTTTGTTGCCTCTCAGATAGGGGAACTCTCCGGGAAGGGTTTCGATAGTCTTCAAGCCTTTTAGATCTTCTTGGCGGTAGAAAGGTTTTACTTTGAACCCCTCATTGGTTTTCCATACCAATTTCTTTTCGTAGTCGGCTCCTTTCAGGTCAACTTGGATTTTGTCCATCCATTCTTGGGTTGACACTTCGGGAAAATCGGAAAAGAGTTTTTCTTTGTTTTCTGCCATATTACGTGTTTTTTAGTGATATTAGGTTCTTTCAAATACGATGACGTAAAGTCCTTTGCGTCGTTATTTGATTTAAATGTCAGTGGCAAATATACAAATAAATTGCACATTATAGGCAAAAGTGTGATATTTTTGCTCTTGTAGCTCTTACATTCTTTCATTTTTTGAATGTAAATGTTTTGACATATAGATGGATTTGGTTACATTTGCGCAACTTTAAAATTTTAATATCATGAATTGGTTACAAGATTTGTTGACGAATCCCAACTCCATTGCGCACATCGTGGCGCTTTATGCCTTTGTGATTTCGGGCGGAGTGTTATTGGGGAAAATCAAGTTCTTCGGCATCTCGCTGGGGGTTACTTTCGTCTTGTTCGTGGGAATCTTGGTGGGACACTTCGGATTTACGGGTAATCCTGCCATTCTTTCCTTCTTGCAAGACTTCGGATTGATATTGTTTGTCTTCTGCATCGGTTTGCAGGTGGGACCGTCGTTTTTCTCTTCTTTCAAGGAGGGAGGAATCCGGCTCAACTTGCTGGCGACGGGCATTGTGGCATTCAATATCATTGTCGCACTCATTATTTATTATGCGTTGCAGGGGCGTATCGAGGTGCCGATGATAGTCGGTATCCTTTGCGGTGCCGTGACGAACACGCCGGGGCTTGGTGCTGCCAACGAGGCATTGCAGCAGTTGAACTACGACGGTCCGGAAATCGCAATGGGATATGCCTGCGCCTATCCGTTGGGTGTCATCGGCATCATCCTTTCGATGATTCTCATCCGCTACATCTGCCGGGTAGACTTAGACAAAGAGTCGGAAGCCATCCAGCAGGCTGAAGAAGCCAATCCGCACCTGAAACCTTTCCGCATCCAGCTCCGTGTGGAGAATCCGGCTTTGAACGGAAAGACCATCCTGCAGTTGCAGAACTTCCTGGCGCGTAACCTGGTATGTTCGCGTATCTTGCAGAACGGTGAAGTGCATATCCCGACGTCGAAAACCGTGCTTCATATCGGAGATGAGATGAACATCGTATGCGCCGAAGACGATTCGGAAGCTATCGAGGCTTTCATCGGTTCGAAGATTGAAGTCGATTGGGAACACCAGAATACGGAAAACAAGCCGATGGTGTCGCGCCGTATCTTGGTGACGCAGCCTTCTATCAACGGTAAGACGGTGGGTGAGTTGTATTTCAGCAGCATGTATGGCGTGAACGTGACGCGCGTCAACCGTTCGGGTATGGACTTGTTTGCGGCACGTAGCTTGACCTTGCAGGTGGGCGACCGCGTCATGGTGGTAGGTCCGCAGGATGCCATCGAGCGTGTGGCGGGTATGCTGGGTAACCAGTTGAAACGTCTGGACCATCCGAATATCGTGACTATCTTTGTCGGCATTCTGTGCGGTATCTTGTTCGGAAGTATTCCTATTGCTTTCCCGGGCATCCCGACACCGGTGAAGTTAGGTCTTGCCGGTGGACCATTGATTATCGCCATCTTAATCGGACGTTTCGGCTATAAGGTACGTCTGGTGACTTATACCACGATGAGTGCCAACCTGATGCTGCGCGAAGTGGGGCTTGTGCTTTTCTTGGCGAGTGTCGGCGTCAAGGCGGGCGAGAACTTCGTGCAGACCGTGGTCGAGGGAGACGGCTTGCTTTATGTAGGTATGGGATTCCTGATTACGTTGCTCCCGCTGATGATTATCGGCTTGATAGCACGCTTGTATTACAAGATTAATTACTATACGCTTATCGGTCTGATAGCTGGTAGTACCACCGACCCTCCCGCATTGGCATATTCCAATCAGGTGTCGGGCAACGACGCTCCGGCGGTAGGTTATTCTACGGTATATCCGTTGGTGATGTTCCTGCGCATCCTCACCGCACAGCTCTTCATCTTGTTTATGGCTTAGAGTCTCACCACAGATTACACAGATCGAAATAAAATTGAATAAAAAGCGCAGATTAGCGCGGATTGATGCAGAAAAAGAATGAAAGATATTCTCTAATCTGCGAAAATCTGCGTTAATCTGCGTTTCTTTTACTTCGCTTTTTCCAATAGAGTTTCTACTTGCGCACGCCAGTCGGAAGCGTTTTCGGGCTGAAAGGTTTGCAACCCTGCGTTTTTCCCTGCGGTGATGTTCGATGTGCTATCGTCGATGAAAAGCGTTTCCTCGGGGCGGATTTGCGCATCTTTTATCATCTGGCGGAAGATTTCCGGTTCCGGTTTCATGCAGCCCATTTCGAATGAAAGATACAGCTTGTCGAAATATGCGTCTATGCTGTTTCCCTGCGGAGTGAATTGTGGCGTGCGTGCCCAGTAGTCCATTAAGTAGGGATTGGTGTTGCTGAGCAAGAAGGTGCGGTAGCCCCTTTGGCGTAATTGGGCGATGTAGTCCAGCTTACGGATGTCCATTCCGCTTACGAAGCCCATCCACGCTTGCCGCACTTCTTCGCGTTCCAGCGGCTTGCCGCACAATATGCCCAGCTTTTCCCGGAAGGATTCTTCACTGAGCTTTCCTTCTTCCAATTCCTGAAAGATTCCTGTCTGGTGATATTTGTCGAGGATGCGGTCGGCATTTTCCAGTCCTAACCGGATAAATGCCTGTACCGCTTCTTCACGGTCGAGGTCTACGATGACCCCGCCGAAATCGAATGCAATGTTTCTTATCATGTTTTATTAAAGGGAAAAAAGAATACAGAGGCACAGAGACACAGAGAATTTCTTTAAATAATACTCTGTGTCTTTGTGTCTCTGTGTTCAATTAAAAATCAGTTTTTCAGCCATTTGTCCAGCCAGCGGAAGAAGATGCGTTGCCACAACACGCCGTTCTGAGGCTTCAGCACCCAATGGTTTTCGTCGGGGAAGACGAGTAGTTCGGCGGGTACGCCTCTCAGTTTCGCCGCATTGAATGCCGCCATGCCTTGCGAGGCAAGGATGCGGAAATCTTTTTCGCCGTGGATGCAGAGAATAGGCGTGTCCCATTTGTCAACGAAGAGGTGAGGCGAGTTGGCATAGCTGCGCTGCACGGCAGGGTTGTTCTTTTCCCAGTACGGGCCGCCCAAGTCCCAGTTGGTGAACCAAAGCTCTTCGGTCTCCAGGTATTGCTGCTCCATATTGAAGAATCCGTCGTGCGCGATGAATGCCTTGAAGCGTTTGTCGTGGTGTCCGGCAAGCCAATATACCGAATAGCCTCCGAAGCTGGCGCCCACACAGCCCAAGCGGTCTTTGTCTACGTAAGGTTCTTTGGCGATGTCGTCTATCGCACTCAGGTAATCATCCATGCAGTGCCCGCCGTAGTTGGTGCTGATTTCCTCCAGCCATTCCATGCCGAAGCCCGGCAGTCCGCGGCGGTTCGGGGCGATGATGATATAGTCATTGGCTGCCATGATTTGCAGGTTCCAGCGGTAGCTCCAGAATTGGCTGACGGGGCTTTGCGGTCCGCCTTCGCAGAAGAGCAGGGTAGGATATTTCTTGTTCGGGTCGAAATCGACGGGATAAACCACCCACGAAAGCATATCTTTGCCGTCTACCGTCTTTGTCCAGCGTGGTTCTACCTTGCCTTTCTTCAGTTGGTTGAAGATATGGTCGTTTTCCGAAGTGATGCGGGTCACTTTGTGTTCTTTCTTCAGGTCGACCGTAAAGAGTTCGTCGGCTTCGCTCAGCGAATGGCGCATGGTGAGCAGTTGTTTGTCGTTCAGCATCTTCACCGATGCATAGTCGTACATCCCTTCGGTGAGTTGTTTTACCTCGCCTTTCAGGTTGGTGCTGTGAATCATGCTGGTGGCGTGCCATACGCCCGTGAAATAAAGGGTTTCGCTATCGGGTGCCCAGCAATAATCATCCACGCCCGACTGGAAAGCTTCGGTGACGTAAGTCTTTTCGCCGGTGCTCAGGTTCATTATGCAGAGACGGTTGCGGTCGCTTTCGTATCCGTCGCGCTCCATGCTTTGCCAGGCGATACGGGTGCCGTCGGGCGAGAATTTCGGATTGGTGTCGTAACCCATGTTCTTGTCGGTGGCATCTTCTTTGCACAGGTTGCGGGTCTGGCGGGTCTCTATATTATAAAGGTAGATGTCCGAGTCGGTAGATTGCGAATACGCCACGCCCGTTTTCTTGCGGCAGGTGTAAGCGATTTGTTTCGAGTCGTTGCTCCATGCCAGTTGTTCGATGCCTCCGAAAGGTTTCATCGGCGATTCGTAAGGTTCTCCGGCAAGGATGTCGGTAGCTTCACCTGTTTTGTTCCCGTCAAAATCGGCGATAAACGGATGCGGGATTGTTTCTACCCATTCGTCCCAATGTTTGTACATCAAGTCGTCTATCACCCGTCCGCTTGCTTTGTCGAGGTCGGGATAGAGGTCGGAAGTACGTTCGCCGTATTTCACTTGTGCGATGAAAAGCACTTTGCTTTCATCGGGCGAGAACTTGAAGCCTTCGATGTCTCCTTTGTATTCCGAGAGTTGCTTGCGTCCGGTGCCGTCGGGGTTCATTTCCCATAGCTGGTTGCTTCCGCTTTGTGCGGTGAGGAAGGCGATTTTCGTACCTCCTTTTATCCAGGTAGGTTCGCTTTCGCTGGCAGCGGATGTGGTGAGCAGGCGGTTATCGCTTCCGTCGGCATTCATTACGTAGATGACCGTATGGCTGGCGTTGTCTTTCACGCTGTAATACGATACGGTGTAAGCGATTTGTTTTCCGTCGGGTGATACGCTTGTACTTCCGATGCGTCCCATAGCCCAAAGCGCTTCGGGGGTCATCCGTCCGTCTTTAATGATTATTTCTTGTTTCCCGATGAAAGGTTTTTCAGTCGGTGTGCCGGCACTGGCTTGTCCGCTTGCGGCAAGCAGCATGGCGGCGGTCATGGTCATTAAGTTTGATTTCATTGTTATTGTTATTTGTTTGATGTTCGTTGGAACACAGAAGCACAGAAACGCAGAGGGAAAAATAGCTCTGTGTCTCCGTGTCTCTGTGCTTGATAAAAATTTTCATTTCCCGGTAAAGTAAGCCGGATAATTGTCGAACAGGCAGTTCAGCTGGTTGCCTCCCATCTGGATGTTGTCCATGTACGAGTATCCGTCGCGGTAAGTAAGGCGAAGACTTGTGTAAGATACGTTCCACCAGTCCCAACCGAATCGCAGGCTTGATTCTTCCCTGTTCCCGTAGCGGTCTTGCTTGTAGAGGTAATCTTCGCCTGTATTGTCAGGATAGAAACGTAGCTCTTGGTAATAATAAGTATCGTAATCGTCATACCATTCGTCTACCCATATCCGGCTACACAGATAGTCGGTGCGTTCCCGGTAATTGTTTGTCCCGTTTCCAAATTCGACTCCCAATCCTACGTATTCGCAAGACGTGAATGCCAATGTCATTGCCAATAGGAAAAATATGCGGTACAATGCGTTTTTCTTCGTCTTCATAATAGCCTCCTTTTTGTTTTGATTTCGTATGACAAAGATAAGCGTTCCGCTTCGTTCCGGCAAATTGTTTTTCCTAAATCGGGTAGGGGAGATTCCTATTTGTGATAGGGATTTCCCTTAGTGAATAGTTAATAGTGAATAATTAATAGCGGTGCTATTTCCGTTGGTCGTTGCGCTATTAACTATTAATTGTTAACTATTAACTACATTCGTCTTCTTGCTCTTTGCACTTACGGTTTCGATATCTAACCGGATGATTTCCGTGCGGTGGAACGACTTTTGGGCATATTCAATACCGCGTATCTTGTCGTCGGGACAATACTTGCTTAGCAGAAGCGAGAGCGCGGACATACGTTCGGCTTCATGCAAACTGTGATGCGCGGAGCATTGCAGCACTACACTTTCGTATGCGGTCGTGAATTGTCCGGGGATTACTTGGGTCTTTCCTACTACGCAGAAAGAAACCTGGGGGCAAGCGTCGATGCATTTCAGCTTTCGCCCTACCGGTGCGCAATGGATATAGATGGAGTTACCGCGGTCCCATACATAGCTGAGCGGAATGCCGTATGCTCCATTTCCGTCTTCCGAGCGCATGGAGAGGATGCCGTATTCACCGTCTTTCAATATTTCAAAGGCCCGTTCCTGTTCCAGGGTCCGGTCTTGCCTCCGGATGGTTGAATTGTCGAATCTCATATTTTTACTGGTTAGAAGTTGGTTGAACCGTTCGCTATTTCGTAAATCGTTCGGCTTGCCTGGCGGTCAAGACGGACATAATTGCCTACCAGTTCGCCTTTGTTTTCGTGCAGATGGGCCACTAACAAGTCGATGTCGGGGTGTTCGATGCCCAATTCCTTCAAAGTGACGGGCATGCCTATCTCATGCAGAAATGCCTTGAAGCGGGCGATGCCTTCCAAGGCTACGGCCTTCAGGTCGGCCGAGGACGGAACGTCCCATACCCGTTCGGCGAATTGGGCGACCTTGCCTACATTGTGGTCTGCCATGTAAGTCAGCCAGGCAGGGAAGACGACGGCAAGTCCTGCTCCGTGGGTCACGTCATACAGTGCGCTTATTTCGTGCTCCATGAAGTGCGATGCCCAGTCTTCTTCGCATCCGGTACCGCAGATGCCATTGTGCGCAATGGTACCTGCCCACATGATGTTGGCACGCGCATCGTAGTTGTGTGGCTCTTTCATGACGATACGTGCTTCTTTGATGATGGCTTTCAGTGTGCCTTCACCTAAGCGGTCGGTCACTTCCGTATCTGTCGTATTGGTGAAGTAGCGTTCCATGATGTGTGCCATCATGTCGGTGACGCCGCTTGCCGTTTGCCATGCCGGCAGGGTATAAGTCACTTCCGGATTCATTACGGCAAAAGCCGGACGGAGTACTTCGGGAGTGCGGAGGCTAAGTTTTTTCAATCCATTTACTTTCGTGATGACCGAGTTGCCCGACCCTTCGCTTCCAGCAGCAGGAATCGTGAGCACCACGCCGATGCGCAGGGCAGTTTGTGGTATGGCTTTCCCGATAAAGAAGTCCCAAAAATCACCTTCGTAAGGGATTCCGGCTGCGATAGCTTTCGCTGTATCAATGACCGAGCCTCCACCTACGGGGAGCAGGAAATCCACGTTTTCCCGTCTTCCCAGTTCGATACCTTCGTACACTTTGGGGTCGGTGGGGTTGGGTTGTATGCCTCCTAATTCAATGTGGGCAACGCCCGCTTCGTCCAGCGATTGCTTTACCTTATTCAATAAGCCGCTCTTTACCACCGAGCCTCCGCCGTATACAATCAACGCTTTTGTCCCGTGAAACTTTTTCACTAATGCACCAGTTTGCAGTTCGGTGTCTTTTCCGAAGACAAACTCGGTGGGGCTATAAAACATAAAGTTATTCATATACCTTTTAAGATTAATAGTTCTTTACCGGAAGGCAAAGGTAGGGAAAATCTTCGGAAAAACCATGATTCCTTCTGTGATACGCTGTGTCTTTTGTGGTGTGTTCCTATCGTGTAGGCTGGTTGTGCCCGTTGCTTATTCCGGTTCATATAACTGCATTGCCGACACGATTAGTAATCGTACAGCGTGACGATTAGTAATCGTGCGGGTGTACGATTACTAATCGTGTCGGCGTGGCAGTTATTTCCGCCGCTTATATAGTCAATCAGAAATGGATTGCGAAAAATCCGTTAATCCTTTATATTGAAC
>URCM01000015.1 GCA_900546355.1 uncultured Bacteroides sp. | reverse complement strand
TGACCTCTCTTCTATCTCGTCGTCTCCTATCCAAATAATCTCATAGAACACTTTCATTTCCAGGACTTACCAGCCTCATCGGCACCGTCCCTTCCCGAAAGCGAGTGCAAAGGTACAGCTTTTCACGATTCCTGCAAACGATAAGGGAACTTTTTTTTGAACTTTTTTTACCGGAAAGACGAACACAACTGATAATTAAAACGTTAGAAGAAAAAATCATCCAAAAAAGAAATGAAAAGGAGAAAACAGAAACTCCTTAATATATATTACGCGCACACGCGAGAAAGGGGAAAGAAGCAACGCAGGCGGATGAATGACAAAAGGAAGATAAATGGAAAGGGAAACGCATATATCTGCACTTGCAAACCCTGTTAATAACAAGAAATATGGTCTATAATATCAGATATTTAGAAACTGTTTTGAATTTCTCCAAAAAGTTTTTCTTGGCTTGATGTATCCGTTTTCGTGTGTGCTTTGGGCGAAAATGCCTCAAAAACTCATCCCAAATCATCGCACGATAAATTCAAAACAGCTTCTAAGTACATACCATATTGCAACAAGCATTTTTCTCGCAATAGCGACTTGCACCTTCATCCTGTTCTTTCTTCTTTCGATACATTGCCTGTATGAGAATTCTGCGAAGAATGAATCTTTCATACGTACAGCTCCCCATGAACATTCAATCATTGTTTTTCTTATAAACCTGTTGCCATGTGTGATACCTCGCGCCTTGATTTTGCCTGCGCTTTCCTCGTTACGGGGTCTTAGCCCCACCCATGACACCAGTTTCTTGGGTGTCTGGAAATGTGTCATGTCCGTTCCTGTTTCTGCTATTATTGAGGTTGCGCTACGTTCTTTCACTCCCGGTATGGTCTGTAGGTTTTCAAGTTCTTCGGGGAACCAATCCTTGCATAGTGCAGTCATCTTTTCCTGAGCTTCGTCCTTGTGTCGTTGCTGCAATTCAATCTCTTCTTTACTCAGGCAAGTAGCTATCCATTCGGCATCCTTCACATCACTCTTTTTGCCGGGAAGCTGTTTTATAAAATAAGGGTTTGCCAGATGAAGTTTCACTGACCCTTCAAGCACTCGCCATATGGGTATCCAGTAGATGCTGGTACTCTCCATTGCGCATTCTTCGACACCTTCAGAGACCATGAGGTTGCGAAGTGTGACCAACTCTCCGGTAAGAACTCCGAATTTATGCTGGATTTTTTCTCCATTAGCACACAGGATACAGCAAAAAACACTATCTTTGTGTACGTCAAGACCGCAGACTGTCTTCATAGAAGTAATTTTTATTGGGACGCCAAGCCCGTTAGACATATGAGGATGGGGAAACCCTGTGACCTCGTTTTTACCACAAAGATAGTCGCGGGCTTGACTTTCTTATTTACCGGGCGTAAAAAAACTGTTTTTTATATAACTTTGGTCACGAAAAGAAGTATAACCTGTTAAAATTCATTTATGCTACGCATTAGTCATTTCTTTCTCATAGGAATCTGTCTTATATTAAGTGCTTGCATCCGCGATGATGTTGAATATGGTGAAGTCGGTATCTTGCCCGGAGACTACCTACCCGAATTTCAAGTGGAATTGAACGATGGCTCAATACTTTCCACTTCCGACCTACTGGGAAAAGTTTCCGTATTGGTTTTCTTCCATACCGGATGTCCCGATTGCCAGCAAGAATTGCCCATTATCCAAACTTTATACAACAGGTATCAGGAAAATCCTTTTGTAGCCATTTATTGCATCAGCCGCGAAGAACCAGCTTCTGAAATCAGAGATTATTGGCAAATCCATAAATTTACCCTCCCCTATTCGGCACAAGAAAGCCGAAACGTATACAACCTTTTCTCGCACCAAGGCATCCCGCGGGTATATGTGTCGGATACAAATCTACAAGTCTATAGTACGTATTCAGACAATCCGATAGCCGGACTGGATGACTTAGTGAAAGACATTGAAGGGTTAATAGTGGATAGTGAACAATGAATTGCGAATAGCAAGAATCTCCATCAACATTTGCCAAACATTTCTTTTTTTCCGCCTTATCTTTTCGCAAAACAAATGCTTTCATTAACTTTGCCGACAATAAAATTCACTAATACCAAAATAAATTATCATGAGTTTGAAAATTGTAGTTTTGGCAAAACAAGTGTAGGGAAAGATGCCATGAATGCCGACGGCACTATCAACCGCTCGGCTCTTCCGGCGATATTCAACCCGGAAGACCTGAATGCCCTTGAACAGGCACTCCGACTGAAAGACACCCACCCCGGCTCAACCGTCACCATGCTGACCATGGGACCGGGACGTGCAGCCGAAATCATCCGTGAAGGTTTATATAGAGGAGCCGATAACGGATACTTATTGACCGACCGTGCTTTTGCCGGTGCCGATACGCTTGCCACTTCGTATGCCCTTGCCACTGCTATCCGCAAGATTGGTGATTATGACATTATCATCGGCGGACGCCAAGCCATCGACGGTGATACGGCACAGGTAGGTCCGCAGGTAGCCGAGAAATTAGGCTTGCCTCAGGTGACTTATGTAGAAGAAATTGAAGAAGTGACCGACAACACTATCCGTGTGAAACGCCACATCGACGGAGGCGTGGAAACCGTAGAAGGTCCGCTTCCTATCGTATTGACCGTAAACGGAAGCGCAGCGCCTTGCCGCCCGCGCAACGCCAAATTAGTGATGAAATACAAACGTGCCTTAGGCGGACAGGAGAAAGCAGCCCTGACCAAAGATGGAGCAGCCCTTCCCTATGCAGACCAATACGAGAAACATCCTTACCTGAACATTACCGAATGGAGCGTAGCCGACGTGAACGGTGACACGAAGCAATGCGGCCTGTCGGGCTCACCCACGAAGGTGAAGAAGATTGAGAACATCATCTTCCAGGCAAAGGAAAGCAAGACCCTGACGGGAAGCGACGCGGATGTAGAAAACCTGATTGTTGAACTGTTGGCTAACCATACTATCGGATAAGACTATGAATAATGTATTTGTATATTGTGAGATGGACGGCACGCATGTTGCCGACGTCAGCCTCGAATTGTTAACGAAAGGCCGTAAACTGGCGAACGAATTAGGATGCCAACTGGAAGCCATCTGTGCGGGAAGCGGACTTGACGATGTAGAAAAACAAGTGCTCTCCTACGGCGCAGACCGTGTGCACGTATTCGATGCACCGGGATTGTACCCTTACACTTCCCTGCCCCATACCTCTATCCTGGTGAATCTTTTCAAAGAAGAAAAGCCTCAAATCTGCCTGATGGGTGCTACGGTCATCGGACGCGACTTGGGTCCGCGCGTATCTTCTGCCCTGACCAGCGGACTGACCGCTGACTGTACCCAGCTGGAGATAGGCGACCACGAAGACAAGAAGGCAGGCATCACCTATAAGAACCTGTTGTACCAAATCCGTCCGGCATTCGGAGGAAACATCGTTGCCACCATCGTCAACCCCGAACACCGTCCGCAGATGGCTACGGTGCGTGAGGGCGTGATGAAGAAAGAAATCCTCGACGAGAACTATCAAGGTGAAGTCATCCGCCACGATGTAGCAAAGTTCGTCCCCGAAACCGACTATGTGGTAAAGGTCATCGACCGCCACGTGGAAAAGGCGAAACACAACCTGAAAGGCTCGCCCATCGTTGTGGCCGGAGGATACGGCATGGGAAGCAAGGAAGGCTTCGACATGCTCTTCGAGCTGGCTAAAGAGCTGCACGCCGAAGTGGGTGCCAGCCGTGCCGCCGTAGACGCAGGCTTCTGCGATCATGACCGCCAAATCGGTCAGACCGGTGTAACGGTTCACCCGAAACTCTACATCGCTTGCGGTATCTCCGGACAAATCCAGCACATCGCCGGTATGCAGGATGCAGGCATCATCATCTCGGTAAACAGCGACCCGAACGCGCCGATCAACACAATTGCTGATTATGTGATTAACGGGACGGTGGAAGAGGTCATTCCGAAGATGATTAAGTATTATAAGAAGAACAGTAAATGATTTTCAGGAGTTAAGGAGTAAAGAAGTTAAGGAGTTAAGCCAATACTTTCAATTATGCCTATGACACAAAGCTTTAAAGATATTATTGCTTGGCAGAAAGCTCATCAATTTGTTCTTTCTGTTTATAGAATGACCAATAAGTTTCCTGCACACGAACGATTTGGATTGTGTTCACAATTCCGACGGGCGGCGGTTTCCATTTCTGCCAATATTGTTGAAGGGTATAAAAAAATAGGAAAGGCCGACAAGCTTCGCTTAATGAATATCGCACAAGGCAGTTTGGAAGAGTGCCGATACTATATTCTACTCTCTAAAGACCTGAATTATATTACAGAAAACGATTATAACCAATTAACTTGGAGCATTGAGGAGGCGAGCAAAACACTGAACGCTTATTGCAAAAGCATTGCGGCACGTAAATTTGAAGATTAAGGCAAGCCAAAGTATTGGCTTAACTCCTTAACTTCTTAACTTCTTAACTCCTTAACTCCTAAAAATATATAGAACTATGCCAAACTTTTATACCGAACATCCGGAACTCAAATTTCATTTGAACAATCCGATGATGGAACGTATCTGCGAACTGAAAGAACGCGGATACAGAGACAAAGACCAATATGACTATGCGCCGCAAGACTATGCCGACGCACTCGACTCATACGACAAAGTATTGGAAATTACCGGAGAAATTACCGGTGAAGTGATTGCAGCCAATGCCGAAGGCGTAGACCTGGAAGGTCCGCACCATGCCAACGGACGTGTGGAATATGCTTCAGGAACGAAACAGAACCTTGACGCCATGGTGAAAGCAGGACTGAACGGAATGACCATGCCGCGCCGTTTCGGAGGACTGAATTTCCCGATTACTCCGTACACCATGTGTGCTGAAATCGTAGCTCAGGCTGATGCGGGTTTTGGAAACATCTGGTCATTGCAAGACTGTATCGAAACCCTCTACGAATTCGGGAACGAAGACCAGCACAGCCGTTTCATCCCACGCATCTGTGCCGGAGAAACCATGTCAATGGACCTGACCGAACCCGATGCCGGTAGTGACCTGCAAAGCGTCATGTTGAAAGCTACTTACGATGAAGCCAACCAATGCTGGCGCCTGAACGGTGTGAAGCGTTTCATCACCAACGGAGACGCCAACCTGCACCTGGTATTGGCTCGCTCGGAAGAAGGCACACACGACGGACGCGGCCTCTCGATGTTCATCTACGACAAAAACGATGGAGGCGTAGACGTTCGCCGCATCGAAAACAAATTGGGTATCCACGGCTCGCCCACTTGCGAATTGGTCTACAAAAACGCGAAAGCCGAACTCTGCGGAGACCGCAAGTTGGGACTTATCAAATACGTAATGGCGTTGATGAACGGTGCCCGCCTGGGTATCGCCGCCCAATCGGTAGGATTGAGTCAAGCCGCTTACGATGAAGGACTTGCCTACGCTAAAGACCGTAAGCAGTTCGGTAAGGCTATCATCGAATTCCCTGCCGTATACGATATGCTTGCCACGATGAAGGCGAAACTTGATGCCGGACGTGCCTTGCTTTACCAAACTTCACGCTATGTAGACATCTACAAAGCATTGGACGACATCGCCCGCGAGCGTAAGTTGACTCCCGAAGAACGCCAGGAGCAAAAACGTTACGCCAAACTGGCAGATAGCTTCACCCCGCTGGCAAAGGGTATGAACTCGGAATACGCCAACCAAAACGCTTACGACTGTATCCAGATACACGGAGGTTCGGGCTTTATGATGGAATATGCCTGCCAGCGCATCTACCGCGACGCACGTATCACCAGCATCTACGAAGGAACGACCCAGCTCCAGACCGTAGCCGCTATCCGTTACGTGACCAACGGTTCGTATGCCGCTACCTTGCACGAGTACGAAGCCATCCCTTGCGCACCCGAATACCAAGGCTACATGGACCGTCTGAAAGCAATGACCGGAAAATTGGAAGCTTGTACCGCCAAGGTGAAAGAAGCACAGAATCAAGAACTGCTCGACTTTACCTCACGCCGCCTGTATGAAATGGCTGCGGTCTGCGTAATGAGCCACCTGCTCTTGCAAGACGCGAACAAGGCTCCCGAACTTTTCGCCAAATCACTCGACGTATATGTAAATTATGCCGAAGCCGAAGTGGAAAAGCACTATAGCTTTATCCAGAACTTCCAGGCCGAAAAGCTTGAGAACTATCGCAAATAAATAGACCATTTGTTAACAAGCCTGCCGGCGATAGTCAACCTGTAAGACATAAGCCGTGCAGGTCTTTTTTCTTTATTCCTGGCCTACATTACAATCCGCAAACCCAATGACAATAGGCGATGCAACTATAATAACAAATGAGACAAAGCACTTCCACCGGATTGTTGGACTGACCTAATCACCCATACGCCAAGCTATACACAGAACAGAAAATTAAAAAATGCCATTCCAAATTCCTTTGAACAAAGACCTTTGGAATGGCATTTTTGTTTTTCAAGCTGACAAGCTTATTTATTTTCTTTGGCTTCCCAGCCCAATGCACTGGCACCTAATACAGCAGCATCTGCATCTTTCAACTGGGAAAGAAGCAATTTGGTCTTGCCCTTGTAAATGTTCAGCACATTGTCTTCCATTGCTTTCTGAATAGGCTTCATAATATAATCGCCCGATTTAGCCAAGCCCCCGAAAAGGATAATCGCTTCAGGACTGGAAAAGGCAATGAAGTTTGCAAGTGCGCGTCCCAGCATCTCACCCGTAAACTGGAAAATATCCTGCGCCAGCTTATCTCCTTTCACCGCTGCATCGTAAACGTCTTTCGACTGGATTTCTTCTGCCGGAACGTTACGCAACAAACTGGGTTCGGAACGGGCAATAAGGAACTCACGTGCCGTACGAGCCACGCCTGTAGCCGAGCAATAAGTTTCCAAACAACCTTTGCGTCCGCATCCGCAGATACGTCCGTCCTTTTCCACCATGACGTGTCCCAGCTCACCTGCGAAACCGTCGTGACCGTAAACCAGCTGGCCATTGATAACAATACCGCTTCCTACACCTGTACCAAGGGTAATCATGATGAAGTCTTTCATGCCGCGGGCTGCTCCGTAGGTCATTTCACCGATAGCCGCCGCATTGGCGTCATTGGTCAGTGCGGTAGGGATACCCAGACGTTCCTCGAACATAGCAGCCAAGGGGATAACACCTTTCCAAGGCAAATTAGGAGCAAATTCGATGGTTCCGCTATAATAGTTTCCGTTAGGTGCACCCACACCCATACCTTTTATCTTTTCCGGTCCGCCGAATTTTTCAATCATCGGAATCAGTTTGGCACATACCGCTTCTACATATTCGTTCACATCATCATGTTGCTGTGTCTTGATAGAATCAGAAGCCAATACATTTCCACGTGAATCTACAACACCGAACACCGTATTCGTTCCGCCGATGTCCATTCCTACTACATAAGGCTTTTCCATGTTTTCTGCCATGTTATTAAATCGTTTAAAGGTTAGTTATATTAGGAACAAAAGTAAGCATTCGAGGACAACGAAACAAATTTTTAACGAATTTATTTAATCTATAATGTAACTTTTTATAGCTTTGCAATGTCTAAACAGACAGAAACCGAAGTGAAGAAAATATGATACGACTAAAAGACATCAACAAAACTTATCACAACGGAGCACCGCTCCATGTACTTAAAGGCATTGATTTGACCATCGAAAAAGGCGAATTTGTTTCTATTATGGGAGCTTCCGGTTCGGGCAAGTCTACCTTATTAAATATATTAGGCATCCTCGACAATTATGATTCTGGCGAATATTACCTGAACGATGTACTTATCAAAGACCTGAGCGAAACCCGGGCGGCCGAATACCGCAACCACATGATTGGGTTCATTTTCCAATCATTCAACCTCATCTCGTTTAAAAACGCCATGGAAAATGTGGCCTTACCCCTTTTCTATCAAGGAGTGGGACGTAAAAAAAGGAACGAGCTGGCATTGGAATACCTCGATAAATTGGGATTGAAAGAATGGGCACACCATCTGCCCAACGAACTTTCCGGAGGACAGAAACAACGGGTAGCCATTGCCCGAGCCCTTATATCAAAGCCTCAAATCATCCTTGCCGATGAACCCACGGGTGCATTGGACAGCAAGACTTCGGTAGAAGTGATGAACATCCTGAAAGACCTGCACGACCGCGAAGGACTGACCATCGTAGTAGTGACACACGAAAGTGGAGTCGCCAACCAAACTAATAAAATCATTCACATCAAAGACGGCATCATCGAACGGATAGAAGACAACATCGACCACAACGCATCGCCATTCGGACAAAATGGCTTCATGAAATAACTTCCCTACGATTATGATAGACTTGATACAAGAAATATACGGCACCATCATGCGCAACAAACTGCGCACGGCACTGACGGGATTTTCGGTAGCATGGGGCATCTTCATGCTCATTGTCCTGTTAGGCGCAGGCAACGGGCTGATACATGCTTTCGAAGGGCAATCGGAAAACATGAAAATGAACTCGATGAAAATCTATCCGGGATATACATCGAAAGTATACAAAGGAATGCAGGAAGGGCGGAACATCTCGCTTGATAACCGTGACCGGGAACTGAGTGAAACAGCATTCCCCGAACATGTCATCGCAACCGGAGCAACGGTAAGCCAAGGCGAAGTGACCTTGAACTACGGAAAAGAATACCTGACTATCGGAGTGGACGGTGTATTTCCGAATTATCCGGAGCTGGAAGCCATCAAACTGAAGGAAGGGCGGTTTATCAACGAACGCGATATGCAGGAACAACGTAAGGTCATGATACTTCACCGGAAAACGGTAGAAACCTTATTTCCTCACGGACAACCTGTCGGACAATATGTAAACGCCGGCGGAGTAGCCTACCAAGTGGTAGGCGTATACGAAGACCAAAACAGTTTCTCGCCATCGGCTTTGGCTCCTTTCACCACGATACAAGCAGTATACGCCAAAGGAGATAGCATCGACAATATTACCTTTACCACCAAGGGATTGACGAGCGAAGCGGACAACGAAGCATTCGAGTCGGATTACCGCCGGATGCTGGGTGGACAAAAGTTGTTCGACCCGACCGATGACGGAGCTATCTGGATATGGAACCGGTTTACCCAATACCTCCAGCAACAAGCCGCCACACACATCTTGCACATCGCCATCTGGGTCATCGGCATCTTCACATTGCTGAGCGGCATTGTAGGTGTGAGCAACATCATGCTGATTACGGTGCGCGAACGCACGCACGAGTTCGGCATCCGCAAGGCGTTAGGAGCAAAACCGGTGTCAATCCTTTGGCTGATTATCTCGGAAAGTGTCACCATCACGACTTTTTTCGGATACGTGGGCATGGTGGCGGGTATCGCCGTAACCGAATATATGAATGTGGTGGCAGGCAAGCAGACCATGGATATGGGCGTATTCTCCATGACTTTCTTCGAAAATCCGACCGTAGACCTATCCATTGCCATCGAAGCGACTTTAACATTAATCATCGCCGGAACATTGGCCGGACTCTTTCCTGCACTCAAAGCGGTAAGAATCCGCCCGATAGAAGCGTTAAGAGCGGAATAAGATAGAATAAAAGGAGGTAAAAAAGTAAAAGAGGTAAAAAAGTAAAGGAGGCAAAGCCCTGTCTACTGAGCGAAGCGATACCACCTTTCATGCTTTCATACTTAAAAACGAATGTACAAATGAAACTTTTCGATTTAGACGTTTGGGAAGAAATACTGGTCACCATTACTCGCAACAAGACCCGCAGTTTGCTGACAGCTTTCGGTATCTTTTGGGGCATTTTCATGCTGATTGCCCTCATGGGAGGCGCACAAGGCATGCAAGATATGCTTTCGCGCGAGTTTGAAGGATTTGCCACCAACTCCGGTTTTATGGGAGCGAACAAAACCAGCAAGGCTTACAAAGGATTCCAGCAAGGACGCACTTGGAATTTGGAGAACAACGACGTAGAACGCATCCGGCATAGCGTAAACGAAGTGGAAGTGGTTACCCCCAGCCTGGCCAAATGGGGAATAGACGTCATCTATGACGAGCAAAAAATATCGGGTACCCTGAAAGGATTGTATCCCGAATATGGCACGATAGAAGAACCACTAATCGCATACGGCAGATACCTGAACGATATGGACGTGAAAGAACGCCGGAGGGTGTGCGTCATCGGCAAACGTATTTACGAAACGCTTTTCCCCGGAAAAGAAAATCCATGCGGCAAGTTTGTCAAGATAAACGGCATTTATTATCAGGTCATCGGGGTCAGCCTGTCTACAGGCAACATTTCGATAAACGGACGCTCGGAAACGTCGGTCATCATCCCGTTCTCTACCATGCAACAGAACTATAATTTCGGACAAAACGTACAACTGCTGTGCTATACCGCCAAACAAGGATATTCCATCAGCGAAGTGGAAAAGAAAATAGACCAGGTGGTGAAGCAGGCACATTACATCCATCCCGATGATAGCCAAGCCACAATTTTGGTCAACGCCGAAGCCATCTTCAGCATGATGGACAACTTGTTTTCAGGCATCCGCATGCTGGGCTGGATGGTAGGGTTGGGTACATTGCTTGCCGGTGCCATCGGTGTCAGCAATATCATGATGGTAACGGTCAAAGAACGGACTACAGAAATCGGCATCCGCCGCGCCATCGGAGCCAAACCCAATGATATCCTCCAGCAAATCTTATCGGAAAGCATGGTGCTGACCATCCTGGCGGGTATCGTAGGCATCGCTTTTGCGGTCTTTCTACTGAATGTGGTCGAAGTCGGAGCTTCCGAACCCGATGCTCCCGCCCATTTCCTCATCAGCTTTTGGGAAGCCGTCGGCGCTTGCGTCTTATTATTGGTGTTAGGATTACTGGCCGGACTTGCGCCCGCCTATCGGGCAATGTCCATCAAGCCGATTGACGCCATACGTGATGAATAAGTTTTTTCACCACAACGGACACAGAGGCACACAGCGTATTTTGATTATTTCCCCTTGTGTATAATCTGTTTCCTCTGTGGTGAACTTTAAAAAAGAAACAAATAAAAAACAAAAAGTTATATGAAGAAGTTTATGAAAATAGCGGCACTGGTGCTGATTGCCGCTGTATTTATCGGAACCTTCGTGTTCCTTTACCAAAAATCCCAACCTGAAAAGGTAAGTTATCAAATCCTGAAAGCCGAAATAAAAGATTTGAAACAAACCACCGTAGCTACCGGCAAGATAGAGCCACGCGATGAAGTAGAAATCAAACCGCAAATATCAGGCATCATCGCCGAAGTCTATAAGGAAGCGGGACAAACCGTAAAACAAGGAGAAGTGATAGCCAAAGTCAAGGTCATCCCCGAACTGGGTACACTCAACTCGGCCGAAAGCCGCGTACGCCTGGCCGAAATGAACGGCAAGCAAGCCGAAATCGACCTGGAACGCATGGAAAAACTATACAACGACAAGCTGGTGAGCAACGAAGAATACGAAAAAACACTTCTTGCCGCCAAGCAAGCACGTGAAGAATTACAGGCCGCCAAGGACAACCTGGAAATCGTAAAAGAAGGTATCACCAAGAACAGTGCTTCATTCAGCAGCACGCTGATACGTTCTACCATCGACGGATTGATTTTGGACGTACCTATCAAAGTGGGAAACTCGGTCATCATGAGCAACACGTTCAATGACGGTACGACCATCGCCACTGTAGCCGACATGAGCGACCTGATATTCCGCGGCAATGTAGACGAAACCGAAGTAGGACGCATCCATGAAGGCATCCCTGTAAAAATCACCTTGGGCGCACTCCAAAACATGCAATTCAATGCTGTATTGGAATACATCTCGCCCAAAAGCATTGAGAACAACGGCGCAAACCAATTCGAAATCAAAGCAGCCATCGCCGTCCCCGATAGTGTGACCATCCGCTCAGGATACAGTGCCAATGCCGAAATGGAACTGCAACACGCAGACGGCGCGCTGACCATCCCGGAAAGCGCCGTAGAGTTTAGCGGCGACTCTACATTCGTCTATGTACTGACCGATAGCGTCCCTGTACAAAAGTTTGAACGCCGGCAGGTCGTTACGGGTATCAGCAACGGTATAGATACCGAAGTGAAACAGGGACTGAAAGCCGGAGAAGCCGTTCGTGGACTTAAAATTGAAAAATAACTTCGTCAGACATGAAACCGAAATACTTACTCATAATGGCATCCATGGCATGCCTCCCGCTGCATGCCCAGCAAGAATGGACATTAAAACAATGCATCGACTACGCCATCGGACACAACCTCACCATCAAGCAACAAGAAGCCAATGCTGAACAAAGCAAGGTAGAACTGAATACCGCCAAATACAGCCGCCTGCCTGACCTGAACGGAAGTGCCTCGCAATCGTTCAACTTCGGACGAAGCCTGCAGGCCGACAACACCTACAGCAGCATCAACACCAAAAGTACCGGATTCAGCCTCTCTACCAGCGTGCCGCTCTTTACCGGTATGCAGATACCCAACAACATCGCCCTTTCGAAGCTGAACCTGCAAGCCGCTTTGGAAGACCTGAACGCGGCCAAAGAGAACATCAGCATCCAGGTGGCGTCCGCTTACCTGCAAGTGCTTTTCAATGACGAGCTGGCACAGGTGGCGCACGAACAGGTAGATTTAAGCAAGGAAATGCTGACACAAAAAGAAGCTTTCTTCCAGAACGGGAAGGCATCGGAATCAGAACTTTACGAAGCCAAATCGCGTGTGGCGCAAGACGAACTTTCGGCGGTGCAAGCCGACAACAATTACCAGCTTTCTTTGCTCGACCTCAGCCAGTTGCTCGAATTGCCTTCACCCGACAGCTTTGCCATTGCCTTGCCCCCCACAGATGTGATTGAAAACCTGGGCACACCACTCCCGCCTTCCGACATCTACGCTGAAGCCTTGCTGATAAAGCCAACAATCAAAGCCGCCCAATACCGGCTTGAAGGAGCGCAGAAGAGTATCCGCATCGCACAAAGCGCCTACTACCCGCAACTCAGTTTAGGAGCAGGACTAAGCAGCAATTATTACAACGTATCGGGCAGGGAAAACGGAAACTTCGGCTCGCAATTGCGCGACAACTTCAGCCAGTATATAGGACTGACGCTGAGCGTCCCCATCTTCAACCGCTTTGCTACACGGAACCGGGTGCGGAGCGCACGCATCCAGCAGACCACCTTGGGATGGCAACTGGAAGACAGCAAGAAAAGCCTGTATAAAGAAATCCAGCAGGCATACTACAATACGTTGAGTGCCCAGACACAATATGCCAGCAGCCGCACCGCTACCGACGCCGCACAAGCTTCGTTCCAGTTGATGAAAGAAAAATACCTGAACGGAAAGGCCAATGCAACGGAGTATAACGAGTCGCGCACGGCATGGATGAAAGCGGTATCCGACCAGCTGCAAGCCAAATACAACTATTTGTTCCGCTTCAAGATTCTGGATTTCTACCGGGGGATTCCGCTGGAGCTGAAATAGGGCTTGTATAGTTGTTCAAGTTAAATGCAGAGACGCAAAAACGCAAAGTCCTTATTTTTAGAGAAAGCAAAGCACAAGCGGAGAGAATCATTTGGCTTCGTATTCTTTGCTTTCTTTATAAAATAGCTTTTCTTCTATATTGAACACAGAGGCACAGAGGCACGGAGAAATAAATATATAGAGAAGGTAAAGACCATAGAGCCAGACTTTTACTCTGTGAACTCTGTTCTCTCAAAAAATAAAGCTCTGTGTCTTTGTGTCTCTGTGTTCCATTCCATTTTTCGCAAACCAATTTTGTTCTACTATAAAACGCTAAATGGATTGTCCGCATTTGCCAAATAACTGTAGGGGCAGACCCCGCCCCTACAAGTAAATGAAAGAGCCGTGTCTCTGCATTAATCAATTATCCCAAGAAATTTCTCCGCTATAACGGATGGATTGCCGGTTACGCATGGTCACGGAGATAGAAGCAAAGCCTTCTTCGGAAATGTCAATCCAGAAATCGTAGGTATCTTCTTCGGTCTTCGAAGAAAAGCTGATGGCATAGCCCTTTTTCTCCTTTTCCACATGGAGGTCGGTGGCGGTTGAGCAAAAATGCAAACCTTTGCCTCCCCCGTACGGAACCGAATAGGCTCGTCCGTAATAAGGCAAATACACGTCTACCGAGTCTTGTTTCAACTCCAGGCTATACAGGCTGGTCAGCGGAATGCTTCTTCCCCGCATCGGGTAAGCCATCGATACATCAATCTTGAAACATTTGCCGGCAATCAGCTTTTCAATATACGCCTGCCGTTCGGCTTTCTTTTCTTCCCTTGTCTGAGCAGGCAGGTTCCCGGCAAGAAGCAGGCCTGCCAAACATACAAAAATCCATTTCATTCGTTTCATTGTTTTCACCTTTTCTTCGGATGGCAAGTTACGCAAAAAGCGGTTTGCCGTTTCATAAAATAAGATAATAGCTTGAATAAAACGATAAAAAAGTGTCTATCCGAGAAGATGATTAGTTATCCAGGACGAGACAATAATAGTTTCAGACAGTTTAGATATACTGAAACCTTAGTTTCAATGCACTGAAACAAAAGTTTCAGCTTATTAAAACTAAGGTTTCAGCATATCTAAACTCCCGAAACAACCTGTTGTCTCCTTTATTCCAAATGCAAATACACCTTCAGCGTATTGACATACTCTTCAAAGGCAGCCCTTCCTTCGGGGGTGATGCGGCAAGTGGTGCGGGGACGTTTCCCTTCAAATCCTTTTTCGATAGTGATGTAACCCGCCCCCACCAGCTTGTCGAGTTGCACGCTCAGATTGCCGGCGGTGGATTCGGTCTTTTCTTTCAGGTAGACAAAATCGGCTTCCGCTTTCACCATCAGGATAGACATCACGCCAAGCCTTAGTTGGGAATGCAGTAAGGGATTCAGTTCTTTCGGCATAATTTCTTGGCTTTATGGTTAATGATATGTCCGGGGATAATCATCATCACGATAAAACAAAGGATATACAAAGGTATCGCCCAAGTGATGTAAATCGGTATGTCGCAGATGGCGCAGCTTGCCACAATTCCTCCCGCGGCTATACTGAACAATCCTCCGAATGTCAGACTTTGTTCACGGATGATGACCCCTTGCGCTATGCTTCCGAATCCGATAATGAAGAAGGCGTATGCAAACATCAGTACCCAGCAGTTGTACCCGCAAAACATAAAAGCCATGCAAATAATACCAAACAAGCAGGCAATAATGCTCACATTCTTCCAGATTCCGGCGGAAATCTTATCAACGTAGCTGGATGAATGTGACTTTACGCCGGTTTCTTTCCTTTTTTGTTTTTGCATAACCCCATACCCGATGAGTGGAATCAAGAACCAAAGCCAGTTGACTTGCGGGGTTTGAACCCATAAAAGCAGGCCATAGACAAGGATAGCCGTACATACCGATACATATCCCCATATCAAAAGGATATTCCCGTCGCCCACTTCCAGTTTGTTTTTCGTTTCCTGAATCATCCGAGTGATGATTTCCAGGCTTTCTCTTTCGTTTAATGTCTTTTCTTCCATAATTGTCTATTGTTTTAAAGTGGATAAATAAGTTTATGATATAAACTAAATATATCAAATAAAAGCAAGAGTGCGCGCTTTCCCTTGCTTCTGTTTGCAAATATAGAATAGTTTATTTTATAAACAAAATATAGCCTGCAATTTAACATCAATTAATAAAATGAAAAATGAGGAAACGCATGCGGGCATAGCGATTCTTCATTCTTCACTTTCATTTATCAGACTCCGCTGAATGCGCTGAATCCTCCGTCTACCGCCAATACGGCTCCGGTTACGAAACTTGCGGCATCGCTGCACAAGAACTGTACGGCACCGTTAAGTTCAGAGATGTCGCCAAAACGACGCATCGGAGTCTTGGCGATGACCTTCTTGCTGCGGTCGGTGAGCGAACCATCAGGATTAATCAGGATGGCACGGTTCTGGTTTCCGATGAAGAAGCCCGGCGCGATGGCGTTCACACGGATTTTCTCACTGAACTTAATAGCCATTTCCTGAGCCATCCAACGAGTAAAGTTTTCTACCGCACTTTTAGCCATCGAGTAACCCGGCACACGGGTAATCGATTCATAAGCCGCCATCGATGATACGTTGACAATGGCACCGCTTTGTTGTTTCGCCATGATTTCACCGAATACCAAACACGGATATACCGTCCCGTTCAAGTTCAGGTCGACTACCTTGTCCAAGTCTTCTACTTTCATGTCGAATATGCTCTGGTCTACTGTCAGAGTTCCGCCCGGAATATTACCACCTGCCGCATTCACCAGGATATCCACACGTCCCCATTGAGCGAGCACTTTTTCTTTCACCGCATTCAGGCTGGCGATATCAAGCACGTTGCATACCGTACCTCTTACTTCGCTTCCCGCTGCTTTCAGACGCTCTACTGCGGCATCTACACGGTTCTTGTGAGCCCCGATGATAATCACCTTAGCTCCTGCACGCAAGAAACCTTCTGCTATGTTACTCCCTAACACTCCGGAGCCGCCCGTTACGACAGCTACCTTACCTTCAATACTGAAAATTTCGTTCATACTGTTTTTATTATTAATATAACTAAAAATGGACTTCTTTCCTTGATAAAGGACAATTACAACATCTGCTATCGGCATCAAGCATCAATCTGTTTACTGCCGGCTTCCTTTCGTGCGCATTCACGGCAGATGCCTTTTACCATATAATTGATACCGTGCATCTCAAAACCTTCAGGCAAATGTACCACAGGAATATGGATGCCCCGGAAGCAGAACGTATGATGGCACACCTCGCAGTAAAAATGTGTGTGCATGTCATCAATACTACAAGTCTCTTCGCCCGTACAAGCCTCGTATTTCAACGACCCGCTCCCGTCTTCGATATCGTGTACCACATGATGCGCCAAAAACACATTCAGACTACGGAATATCGTCGACTTGTCTACCGTCTCAAGCCTTGTTTCCAAATCGAGCAACGACACCGGACTCCCGGCTTCCGCTATCGCCTTAAACACCAAAATACGGACGGCGGTAGGCTTTACTCCTTTCTTTTCCAAACGGTCGATATAATGTTGGTTAGTTTCCATTCTATTGAGTTTTCATGTCACTTTTTTCCGTTTCGGAGTGCAAGTTAAACAAAAAAAACGATAACTTGCCCCAAAGCCTGCTTAAATTTTCCAATTAAAGAACGTTGACTATCTCCAAGACTGAAAAATTCCATCCAAAGAAATAATTTTTTCGGATTTTATTCGTACCTTCGTCTCATCTGTCAAGGAATACCGAGAAATCTGTATTAAAAGAAGAACTGTATCTAATCACTTAATAGTAAAACAGATGAAACATCTAATGAAAACATGGTGCTCTGCGGCGTTGATGACCGTATGCGTATCAGCGGCAGAGGCACACATCCCGGTGAAAATAGAAACATTCCCGATGAGCAGCGTGAGACTAACCAAGAGTCCGTTCAAACATGCGGAAGACTTGGACATCCGTTACCTCTTAGGCATCGACCCTGACCGGTTATTGGCTCCTTACCTAAAAGGTGCCGGATTGACTCCAAAAGCCGAAAACTATCCCAACTGGGAAAACACCGGATTGGATGGTCACATCGGCGGGCACTATCTTTCCGCCCTATCTTACATGTATGCCGCTACGGGTAATGCGGAAATCAAAGACCGGTTGGACTATATGCTGTCCGAGATGAAACGTTGCCAGGATACGTCGGGCGACGGTTACTTGTGCGGGGTGCCAGACGGCCGGAAGATGTGGGCGGAAATCAAGGCCGGCAATATCCGCGCCAATTCATTCGGATTGAATGACCGCTGGGTACCACTCTACAATATCCACAAGACCTACGCCGGATTGCGCGATGCCTACCTTGTAGCCGGATGCAAGGAAGCCCGGGATATGTTTGTAAAACTGACAGACTGGATGGCAAACCTGACAAACGGTTTGACCGAAGAACAAATGCAAGACATGTTGCGTAGCGAACACGGCGGCCTGAACGAAGTGTTTGCTGACGCAAACGCCATCACTGGCGATACTTCCTACCTGGAATTGGCACACCGTTTCTCCCATAAAGACATTCTCAACCCTTTGTTAAAACATGAAGACCAATTGACTGGCAAACATGCCAACACACAAATCCCGAAAGTCATAGGCTACAAACGAATAGCAGACTTGGAAGGTAACAAGGCATGGGACGATGCGGCACGTTTCTTTTGGGAAACAGTAGTGACTCACCGCAGCATTTCCATCGGTGGCAATAGTGTACGCGAGCATTTCCATCCGGAGAACGACTTTTCCAGCATGATGACAAGCGAACAAGGGCCGGAGACTTGCAATACCTATAATATGTTGCGGCTCACCAAGATGCTCTACCAGACAAGCGGTGACTCGCGCTACATGGATTTTTACGAGCGGGCGTTATTCAACCATATTCTTTCTACCATAGACCCCATACAAGGCGGCTTCGTCTATTTCACACCTATGCGCCCGGGACATTACCGAGTGTATTCCCAACCCCAGACAAGCTTTTGGTGCTGCGTAGGTTCGGGTATGGAAAACCATGCGCGCTATGGTGAGATGATTTACGCTCATCAAGGTGAAAATGAATTGTATGTGAACCTGTTTATTCCTTCCGTACTGCAATGGGGCAATGTGACGGTAGAACAAAAAACCGCATTTCCGGCCGAAGAAGCTACGACGGTGCGTATTTCGGCAACAAAAGCAAAAGAATTTGCCGTAAAGTTCCGTGTACCTGAATGGACAGATGTTTCGCAAATGAAACTGACCGTAAACGGAGAAACACAAGAGATAGCAGCTTCTGACGGTTATGTAACGGTAAACCGCAAATGGGCGGATGGTGATGAAGTACGTCTGACGTTACCCATGTCTCTTCATGCTGTCAAGCTTCCAGACGGTTCCGCCAACTATTCTTTTATGTATGGTCCGATAGTGCTGGCCTCACGGATGGGCAAACAAGACCAAATAGGTTTATTTGCTGATGAAAGCCGCGGTGGCCATATCGCCTCAGGACCGCAATATCCATTGCAGGACATGCCGGTACTGGTAGGCGATACGACCAACGTATTGTCCCATGTCCATAAGGTAGGAAACAAGCCGATGACATTCAAACTCGATGGTTTATACCCCGAAAACTACAAGGAAATGACACTGGAACCGTTTAACGGAGTACACGAATGCCGTTACATGGTGTACTGGCCCATGATTTCGGCAGAGAAACTGAAAGCGCAGCAAGAAGCTTTGACCCGCACGGAACAAGAACGTGCTACCTTAGAAGCCGCCACAATAGACAAAGTTACCTGTGGCGAACAACAACCGGAAAGTGACCATTTCATCCAATCGGAGAAAGCCGTTACGGGAACAGACAACGACCGTCATTGGCGCAGCACGGATAAGAACGGATGGTTCTCTTATCAACTGAAAACCAACGGACGTATGGCTGGTAAAATACGTGTGGAATGTGTCATGACTCAACATGCCGGTTTGACCGTAAGCGTAGAAGGTAAAAACGCAGTCCAGGTTTCCCCGGAAAATGCGGACGGACAGCAAATCTTGGAATTTATGGTTCCCGAAAAAATGCAGGACAAGGATGTGTTGACCGTGAAGTTTGCTTCCGGAGAGAAAGACGTCACACCACGTATATATGAAGTAAGATTAATGGAAATCGACAAAAAATAAAAGACAAATGAAAAAAACAATTTTCATGGTATGCGCAGCCATTCTGTGGAACGTACAAATGGCCGCACAATCGGTTGGTTCATGGACAGCCGACAATGGGAACGGAACATTTACCAATCCGTTATTTTATGATGAATTTTCCGACCCCGACATGATTCGGGTGGGTGAAGACTTCTATTTGGCTGGAACAACAATGCACTGCACGCCAGGTGTGGTTATTCTCCATTCCAAAGATTTAGTAAACTGGGAATTTCTGAGTTATTGTTTCGAACGTTTTGACATGGGCGATGAATTCCGGCTCGAAAACGGTAAAGAAGCATACGGGCAAGGCATTTGGGCACCATGTATCCGTTACCACAATGGGAAGTTTTATGTTTTCTCAAACATCAACGGCCATGGCATGCAAGTATTCATTGCCGAAAATCCTGCCGGACCGTGGGAGCACATCAACATGGGCGGAAACATTTATGACCTGTCTGTCTTGTTTGATGATGACGGAAAGATATACGCCGTGTATAAATACGACGAAGTGCGGATGATAGAAATCAAGCCTGACTTCAGCGGTTATGTAGAAGGTAGCGAACGGGTTATCATCCCAGCCGGCAATGCTATGGGCGAAGGACACCATTTCTATAAAATCAACGGAAAATATTACATTATCAGTGCCAATTATGCACCGGTAGGACGAATGCAATGCGCCCGTGCCGACCGTCCGGAAGGACCGTATGAGACAGTAACTATCAGCATGAAAGAAACATTCGGCACCATGCGTGCCATGACAGTGGAAAATGTAGGACTGGGGTCTCCTGTACCAAGTGACGGATTCCAATTCAAAATCAATGAACCACAAGGTAATTACCTTAGTGCCGTACCTTTGCACCAAGGCGGCATCGTAGATTTGCCAAACGGCGAATGGTGGGGCTTCTCCATGATAGACTTCATGGCAGTGGGGCGGACTACATGTCTGTCTCCCGTAACTTGGAAAGACGGATGGCCTTATTTCGGGTTGCCGGGAAATTTAGGACGTTCGCCACGCACATGGTTCAAGCCCAACGTGGGCAAAAACGTACAACCGCATGCGCCGTATGTACGGAGCGACAACTTCGATGGCAAAGCGTTATTGCCCATTTGGCAATGGAATCACGAACCTGTGGACAATAAGTGGAAACTCGCGAACGGAAAACTCCGGCTATACACACTTCCTGCCAAAGATTTCCTATGGGCACGGAATACATTGACACAACGTGGCATCGGGCCGGTTTCCATAGCTACAGTAGAGGTGGATGCTTCACGGCTAAAGGAAGGTGACATTGCTGGAATCGGACTGCTCAATATGCCTTATGCATGGATGGGGCTGACTAAGGACGGCAAGAGCTATGTACTGCGCTGGCATGACCAAGCTTCCGGACAGAAAAAAGATGTCGAAATTGAAGGAACCGCTTCTCTCCGGATTACGGGAGACTTCCATCGTGCACGGGCGCAATTCAGTTACAGCACAGATGGCAAGACATTTACCAACATAGGAGACAGCGTGCGGATGCCCTATCAGCTCAAAACATTCCAAGGCACACGTTATGCGCTATTTGCCTATACAACGAATGACAAACCGGGAGGTTATGCACAATTTGACAATTTTATGGTAGAAGAACCCATGGCCGACCGCAGCAAAAACCTACCTCTGGGTAAAGTAATCACATTGGTAAACTTAGGTTCCGGCAATCCGGCATGGGCTAATCCGCACGGAATGTTACATTCAGGAAGCAAGAATGCCAACGGAATGGAATGCCGTTTCCGTGTACACGACCGTGGCCAAGGCCGTGTGGCACTTGAAGCTTTGAACGGCACCGGTTTCGTAACGGTAGTCGGCGAAGGTTTATCATCTGATGTACGGCTATTGAAGGAAGAAACAGAAGGCAGCCTGTTCCTTTGGCAAGATATGCTTTACGGACAATGTATGCTGCTTTCTTTAAAAACAAACCGTTATGTAGGCATTCATCCCGAAACGGGTGAGCCTTATTCCGCTGATTGGCAAGGCACATTGCCCGACCGGAAAGACGGTACGGTATTCAGTTGGAAAGTTATAACAGAGAAATAGTTACGCAATCAGTCCTTGTAGGGATGGGATAACCCGCCTGTATGCATCCGTATGGATGTTTTCGGGCAGGTTTCCCTGCCCCTACAAGTTATATTGACCTATATAGACATTACATATTGCGGAATTACCGCTTGACATTCGTAAGCAAAGCGTTTCCGTTTTTAATAGGATTCCATCCATCGTTACCAGCCAACACTTGCTCTGGTTGGTATTTACTGATATCGGCCAGCTGATGGCTATACTTAACACGTGCAGACGGATTGGCGCCTTCACCCGTGCTTTGATATTCGGCATAATAAACGGTTTGCTCGTTTGAAGCTTTCCCCCAATTATTCCATCCTTCGGGAACAATGTGCTTACCCATCTCACACTGGATATAGACGGCTTGGGCGTATGGACGCCATGGACGGGAAAGATAAACTTTTCCAGCCTCATCAGCAGCAGTCAGACGGCAATTCCAAAATACATAGCCATACACTTTTCCTTGGTCGGTAGAAGGCGCGGTCACATACCCATCACCCAGACTATGAATCTCGCAATCCTTGAATACGGCTGTACTCCATCCGAAAATAAAATCTACCGTACCTTCGATGTAACATCCTTCATAATACTGACGGCTCTCTTTTCCGTAAGTATAAAGCGTATCTTGATTTCCTAAGAAACGGCAATTCTTAAAATAAGCACGGTCTCCGTCTATAAAACACGCCACGGCTTGCCCCACCCGTCCTGCCGTATTGGCAAACGTGATATGCTCGGCATAGAAATCGGGAGCATAAATATACACCGTAGATGAACCCGAAGTAGACATTTCATCGCCGAAAATATTTTTCTTAGAAGCATAATTATCATCGGTAATGACAGCCCCTTCCTCACCTATCAACGATACATTGATTTTACATTCGGGGATAATCACCCGTTCCTTATATTCGCCTTTGCGCACAAGAATCGTGGTGCGCTTATTCTTACGGAAATCGGGTACGGCATTAATGGCTTCTTGCACTGTAAAGAAATCGCCACTCCCATCTTTTGCCACCACAAAATCGTAATAACGTACATATTTGCCCAATTCGGGGATTTGCTTCTCGATAGCTTGCACGGCCAATTTCGCGACCTTACGTGCTCCATACACATTAAAATGGGTATTGTCTTGACGTCCTTTTGGACAAGCAGGCGATACTCCTTTCGGAATCCACATGAAAAGTTCCTTCGAACCTTCCACTCCCATAGATTCTACCAATTCTTTGGTCGCTTTATTCAAATCAATAAAAGTAACTCCCATTTCTCGAGCCACATTACGAGGAGAATCGAGGTATTTTCCATGCGTATCGACCAAGGTATCTCCCTCTACAATATCATCCGACTGCTCGGATCGCACATCATCGGCAGCTACAGCCTGGGGATTCGCGCCAAAGTTACGACGCACAATGGAGTTAAACAATACCGGGATACCGCCTTTGGCACGCGTTTCACGCACAAACTTGCGGAGGTTTTCATCGAAAGTAGTACCCGGGTCAGTATGACGTTTCGGGTCGGCTTTCTCATCATTATGCCCAAACTGGATGAATACATAGTCGCCCGGACGAATTTTGTTTACCACTGCGTCCCATCGTCCCTCATTGATGAAACTCTTCGAACTTCTGCCGTTTACGGCATGGTTTTCCACCCGCACATCTTCGGTGAAATAGCCTCCTAAGACATGCCCCCAACCGCGTTCCTGATTCCCGGCATCCAAGGACTTATTCGCCATGGTAGAATCGCCAATCATGTAAACGGTTATCACACGGTCGGACCGGAATGCCGACAAGAACAAAACCGCCAGCATCATGCAAAGCAAATGAATCTTTTTCATATTGTCATATAAAGATTGTTTGGTTAAATAAATCATCACTTTTTCAAATGAAACTCCTGATTGAAAAAATCCAATACAGCCTGTTGTATTTCCTTGCTACAGAAATGAGGCAAATCGTACAACCGGGTTCGGAAATGCGCTTCGGCTCCTTGGCTTTTCCATACTTGACGCATGACATCGTATGCCGACTTCACACCTTCAACGGGAAATAGTTTATCTTTCAATCCATTGGTAAACATCATTGGCTTAGGACAAGCAATGCTCGCCACGTGCGGATAATCCATGTACCTACGGATACCGGGTATCAGCATAGCGTATGCCGAACCACCTTTGTTCTGATTATTGGCCAAGGTCATCAGACTATCGGTTGTATTCATCCAGCAAACCGCAGCACCAGCCTTCACCTCATCGGTACCCGCCATGGTCATCCATGCCCGGTGCGCTCCCATCGAAAACCCCATCGCACCAATTTTTTCCTTGTCGACAAAGGGAAGCGAACCGAGAAACTCGGCACTACGGATATCATCCCAAGCGATAAGGCTTCCCCACGACATTCCCATTTGCGCCAAATTGGCCGACAAAGCCTGCTGGGCATCATAGCTGGCATATTCCTTTCTTCCTCTTTCTCCCCAAAGCAAGGCATCGACCGCCAATACCACATATCCGTTCCGGGCAAAATAGTCGCCAACATATTGCCCGTCGTAACATCGCACCGCCCAATCGTCGGCATCTTCCATCACGACCTTAGAAACATGAAACGGACGCACCATCTTTTCTTTCCCGATAGTGAAATGAGCACCGTGGTCATGCATCAAAAGTATGGCAGGGAAAGGCCCTTCTCCATCGGGGACCAACAAATAGGCAGGCACACGCGACCATGCCGACACATTGAAGACAATTTTCCGCACCGCATATCCGTCCCGCTGCTCACTTTCAACAGTCTGCATATCAAAATCTGCCATGGGAGGAGCGGGTTGCATACACTCCAACAGTTTCTCCCGCGCCTGGACACGCCAGCGCTTGAAGTCTTTTTCCGGAGCGTTCCCCCATGCCAACGGATATGTCAGACTCTGCTTTAGCTCCTGATAAAACACAGGCATATTGCCTATCACTTCGTATCCCGCACACTTTTGTCCGATTTCTACTTTCTTGAGCCATGCCGGATAAGCCCGCAAGACAGCTTCGGGCGCATACGTATACCATCCGTACCCCACCCTACGCTCCGGCTCTACGTCTTCCAGCCGATACACTTTCTTCCCGTCCCGATTCACCATAAAAGGACGATTGGTATCCAATTCGTAAAAGCGCGCCCAGATGCGGGGGGCTTTCTTATCCTTTATCACAATCCGGTCGTATGGATATTCCGGATTTGTCATCTGCTCTTTCCCGACAGGCACTTTTTCTACCCGAATGCCCCGGATAGCCGATTTTTCCAACCAAGCTACACCCGCCTTCACGGCTTCTACAACCAGCGAATCGGGATGAGGGATATCCATCAGCAAACGCAAAATAGCACAACTTTCGCCCGACACCAATGAAGGAAGCTCGTATGTCCGCGCTTTTACAGGAAGTAAACTCTCATTATCATGCTGTTGTCCCCATACGGTCTTCACTCCGTTTTGCACATACTGGGTACGCAAAATCACCTCCTTGCCTTTTTGCCATGCCTGATAAATACGTTTCTTCCTGGATTCATCCAACCAAGTATAATGTATATCCCCTTGGCTGATACGGGAAAAAAGCTCCAATACGCCCGTAGTCACATTATCATTATAAGTAATGGCGTCCACGTCCCATCCCCGCCAGCCACCGTTTTTCTTTTGAGTCTTGAGCAGATAGTCCAATCCTTTGATTGCCGCATTCTTATATTTCGACTGCTTGGTGAGCACATAAACCTGCGCCAAATAATCGACTTGCGAATAAGTGTTCCGATTGTCCAACGTGCTCTTCCGCTCCCTTGGCTTCAACGTGGAGCGTACAGAATCGACGGGAAAAATGGCAAGCCAGTCGATGTTCTTCGGCCATCCGCCGTCTTGGTTCTGATAAGCGATAAAGTTATCGGCAATTTCTTTATATTGTTCGGGAGCATACCGGGCATAATGGCGCACGGGATGTCCTAAATTCCAATGGTGGATGCCGTCCGACATATTTTCCAGTGAAGGGATAACCTGAGCGTCCAGCCCTCCTGCTATCCCCAACATCCACACAAGCAAGCTCCATATTTTCTGTCTCATCGCTCTAAATCCGGATACAAATGGTTCACCAGCCCATTGAGATAAATTTCCAAATTGGTATAATCGGCACTCAAAGTATAAGAAGCCGAATCGGAAGCATCGTTCGGATTCAAGCCATTCTGTTTTTCCCATTCGTCGGGCATACCATCAGCGTCTGTATCTTGAGGAGCTGTTTCCGACTGGTACACGGGCCATCCTCCTACATCGCTCGGCTGGTCTATCATCCCATTCGTACTTCCACGGCTTCCTTCGTAAGTATAGATACCTTTACGGGTCTCGTCCACGATGCGTTGGTCGTATGCATCGCGCTTATAAGAGGCACCGGCATACCGGAGCACTGATTCATAAGCCTCATGTGCCGGCTGAAGGGTAGTGTGTTCGGCTATGTCGAAAGGCTTTTCTGATAAATACGCCGATTTTTCCACGGTTTTGTCTTTCAGTATCAGACCTGCCGCATTATCCTTATTCACTTTCCCGATGCCTTTCCGTTGCTTTTCGGTCAGTTTGGCACAAGAAGCATCCATATAGTTTCCGTCCAAGTAGAACACGCCATGCGTTCCTTTCACGTTTTTGTTCTCTCCGTCATCGGGATAAGCCGTAAACAAGCGTTTATACGAAGCGACAGTAGCGGTGTACGGACCGGGTTTGTAATAATTGTTCAAGAAGTTGTACGAACCTCCTTCTCCTGCATACGCGCCTGCACTTCCGTAATTGTAAATCACATTATTAAAAAGTTCTACCCGTTCTTCTTCAGGCTTTCCCGTATAGCGGCTTCCGCACAAACGAGGCGTACGGTTGGAATGATGGGCAAGCAAGTTATGATGGAACGAAGCAGGCTGGCCTCCCCAGATGCCTCCATAGCCGTGTTTCCCTTTCTCGTGGATAGAGTTAAGCAGGCTCTCACTGGCAATGCACCACTGCATGGTAAAGTTGCGGTTATCATAAAAAGTAGCGCATTCATCGGTCGACCAGCTCATCGAGCAATGGTCAATAATGATATTCCGGTGATTACTGAACCCGTTTATCGCATCATCGCCCTTATGTTTTACATCGACCCCCATACGCGAACGGATGAAACGGATAATCACATTATCCGCCTTTATCCCCATCGTATAGTTCTTCAAGCAAATGCCGTCGCCCGGAGCTGTTTGCCCGGCAATGGTCAAATCACCATTATTGATATAAAGCGGCTCCTGCAATTCGATGATGCCACTTACGGCAAACACGATGGTACGCGGCCCTTTCTTACGGATTGCCCAACGTAAGGTGCCCTCCGAACCATCATCTTTTAATGAATTAACGATATACACGCTACCGCCTCTTCCTCCGGTAGTATATTTCCCTGCCCCATCTGCTCCGGGAAAAGCCAGAACTCGGGATGAAACGGAGGCGGAAGAATTATCAGCCCATGCCGTCGTAGGAAACGAGCCAAATACAGAAACAGCTATCAGACAGCCAGCCAGCCATTTTTTTCTTTTCGGATACATAGTATAAATAGGTATTAATAATCTTGTGCGCCTGTTCGTTTTTCCATGGCGCATCTTTTTTGTATCAAAAATACGCCTTTTCCGAAAGGCAAAAGAGTAAATATTGTTTTTTCTCTTACACATTTTGGTATATGCACCGAAAGAAAGACGCTACTGGTATGATTTTGCTAAATATATGTACAAAACCAATCGATGTCTCACCATAAAAAACACATTGGCACACAGATAAATCAATGTGCCAATGTGAGAACAAACAATTACTTATACACTATGCGCAAAGCATAGAAGCTGTTTTGAATTTCTCCAAAAAGTTTTTCTTGGCTTGATGTATCCGTTTTCGTGTGTGCTTTGGGCGATAAATTCAAAACAGCTTCTAAATTTACTTATCCTTTATCCCGAACAGCCAACGGAAGAAGCGGACAAAGATATTTCTTTTCTTTGGCTTATCGGGCGTAGCATTCGCATCCGGAGCCTGAGTCAACGAATCCTTCCTTCCGATTAATGAATCTTGTCGCACTACAAGCGAATCTGCAGGCAACAACAAACTATCTTTCTTCAAGCGCAAGGAATCGACAGGCAGGTGCAACGAGTCTTTTTCCAGTCTCAACGAATCACCCGCAAGCAATTTCCGGAACGGACGTAACGAATCGGTCAATAAAGAATCGACACCCAACGAATCTATACGTAACGAGTCAATCCGCAAACTATCCTTACGCGTGAGGCTGTCTTTACTTGCCAAAGCAGGATTGGGCCGGACAGGTTTCGGACGCTCTATCTTGAATTGCACAGGCACAGAGTATTTGCAACGCACGGTGATGCCGTGGTCTTTTGCCGGAATCCAACGAGGCATATTGCGGATTACCTCCAGTGCTACCGTATCCATACTCGCTTCCAGGCTCCGTACAATAACCGGCGAAGTGATTCGCCCGTTTCTTTCCACCACAAACTGAATAGCTACCACCCCCTCGATACTGTCCCGTTTGGCTTGAGTCGGATACTTCAAATTCCGTTTCAGATAACGCTGGAACGCTTTCATGCCTCCGGGAAACTCGGGCATACGTTCGACAGAAGAATATATGCGGCTGGAATTTTTATGATACATCCTAATGACATACGGCTCATTCGGATTCTGAAGAAACGACTGAATGGGAATAGACCGATTTTCCATTCCCGTCACACGCACCGTCACCGGATGATTGAAGTCCGCGTCAATCCGGAACAAACCGATTTCATCCGATACCGTCTTCCGCCCAGTCCCTTGTATGCTTATTACGGCACCCATAATCGGATTATCCGAATCGTCCTTTACGATACCCTCTATAGGAAATGTCTGCTGGCTCTGTTTAAAAGCCACAATATCCTGCGGGCTATCTATATAAAATGTTTTGGTTGTGTTTTCCGGTTCGAGCGTAAAAGAAGCGACCGACTTATCGCGGTCGGACGGAAAATACAGGTATGCCTTGCGGGTATAATTCTCTTCTATCTCATAATTGAACGTAATAAGTCCTTGCGCATCACCGATGTACTCTTGAGTCCGGCTGGCAATTTTCAAAATCATGCCCGGCTGAGGCTGACCGCTGGATTTCAGCACCGTTATGCGAAATGTAGTTTCCTTACCTGCCCCCTGCACGGCCTGAGGCAATGCAAAGGCAAGACACGCAAGCCATATAATATATAATAAGGTATGTCTTCTTCTGGTCTGATTCATATAACTGTAGAGAAATTAGCGGTGCAAAACTACAAGTATTCTGTTGCATTTCAAAGTTTCTTTCCTTAATTTCTCTTTTCTTCCGTTGATTTTACTAACTTTGTGTCTGCAAACAGAATCGTCAGATTCAGAAAAACGGAATAACATGATGAAAAAAACATTAGGCGAGTTCAAGAAATTCGCTATGCGGGGAAACGTCATCGACATGGCGGTAGGTATCATTATCGGCGGAGCATTCGGCAAAATCGTATCGTCATTGGTAGGCGATGTAATCATGCCAGCGGTCGGCGTTTTGGCAGGAGGTGTGAATTTTTCCGACCTGAAATGGGTCATAAAGGAAGCGGTAACAGAAGGCGACAAGGTGATTACACCCGAAGTGGCTATCAAATACGGCAATTTTATCCAAGTGACTTTCGATTTCCTGATTATCGCCATAGCGGTGTTCTGTTTGGTGAAAGGCATCAACGCATTGACCCGCAAGAAAGAAGCGGAAACGAAAACGCCGCCTACTCCTCCCGCGGATATCCAGTTGCTGACCGAAATCAGGGATTTGCTGAAAGAGCACAAAGACAATATAACCAACCAGAAATGAATATTCAAACGCAGCCGGCTTGACCCATACGGACATTCATGTATTTTAGAAGCTGTTTTGAATTTCTCCAAAAAGTTTTTCTTGGCTTGATGTATCCGTTTTCGTGTGTGCTTTGGGCGATAAATTCAAAACAGCTTCTTAGTTTCCACCACAAGAAACACAGACTCCCACAAAGGAAATGCATTACGGACCTACCAGCAATGAAATGCGGGAAATCTCGCTTTCCTCATGCCAAAGGAGTCTTTTTCTTGCCGATTTTCAGTTCTATCAAGAAAGCGGCGATAAGCCCGATACCTCCCCCTATCAATACACTCGCGCCATATATAACCGATACGGTATCGTAAACATGATACCCTTCTTCTGAAAAATATTCAGGCAACGTACTGCATATGATACAATAGCCCGCAATCAACCCTAATCCGACTCCCAAGAACAAGCAGCCTAAACGCAAAGCGGTAAAAAATGCGGAAGAAGGACTCAACTTCAATCCGTCGCCCATTTTCCCTCCCAATATCTCCGGAGGAAGTTTCTCTATCAGCATGATACGTTCTTTCCGCCGGGCATACAGTTCAAACAACTTGTAAAATACGCCAAATACAATAGCCACATTGGCAACAACCATTAGTTCTTCCATAATCTGTATGATTTTAAATTTGTTTCTTTGCTCCTTTAGACGCCAAGGCACCCCTAAAGGTTACATCCGATAAGGAAGAAAAAAATTTTTCTTTATCTTTGTAACCCCGTAAGAAGCTTTGCGTCTAATTATATGAAATGAAACCACTGGATGAGCCACATATTATCGCACGTATCTTATCGGGAAAGGACGAAGAATTTTCATATTTTCTCGACACCTATGGACAACAGGTATTCGCCTTGATTGTCCGCATGGTTTCGTCTCCCGAATACGCCGAAGAACTGACTCAAGACACGTTTCTGAAGGCATACCGGCATCTCGGCTCGTTTACAGGAGCAAGCAGTTTTTCTACATGGATATATCGCATCGCCTATAACACTGCACTCTCGGCACTCCGTAAAAAAAAGGAAGAAGTGTTGGTGATAGACGACCGGCAATGGGAACAAGTATCGGAAACGGAAATAGACGAAGCACTCGATGAGGACTCGGAAGAACGCATCGCACGGCTTCATGCCGCATTAGAGAAACTGACTCCGGAAGAACGCGCCATCATCACGTTCTTCTACGAAGAAGAAAAGGGTATCGACGAAATAGCCCACATCTTGGAGCAGAGCGTAAGCAACGTCAAAGTAAAGCTGCACCGCATACGCAAAAAACTATATGTTTTAATCAATCAGGAGGAATAAGCCATGACTACAGACAAAGGATTAAAAAAAGCGGTAAACGGACAACCCGCCTACCGGTTACCCAGCAATTTCACCTACCGCATGATGAAACAGATACATGAGGAGGCACGTGCCCGCGAACGGCGTGCGGAGCGCCGGTCCACCCTCATGCTGACGGCATTTTGCCTGGTCATGCTGGGTGCTGTCGCCTATTATATCATAAAGGTATACGGAAATGTCTTTACCAACACCTGGCACATCATGCAACACAGTTTGCCTGCGGACGGAACGTTCCGCTTCATGCTGCCCATATTGGTATCCGCCGTATGCTTAGGCTTCCTTTACGGATGGTTGGAAAAAAAAACACGGGCATTACTCGAATAACAGGCAGCCGTATCCGGGCGAAGAACCATGTTCCTCGCCTTCCCCTTTATCTGCACATTCGGACAAAATGTTTCCGCCTCTTCTTCGGTCATCAATCCTTTAGCGGCAAGCCGGCGGGCTATAACACGATAATAGTCCAGCTGATTCCCGCGCAACGTAGCGTCGGGATTGAATACCGAACGGAAATGTTTGGGCTTGGGGATAATCGATGCCAAAAAGATGGCTTCACTCACCGTAAGGTCCGACGGCTCTTTATCAAAATAAAAACGGCTTGCCTCCGCCGCGCCATACACAAGCGGGCCCCACTCGATGATATTCAGATAAACCTCATACATACGCTCTTTCGAAGTGAGGTGTTGCGACTCGATGAGCCACACGATAAGAGCCTCTTCCAGCTTACGGGCAATGTTCTTATGACGGTTCAAGAAAACATTCTTTACCAACTGCATCGTAATGGAACTTCCGCCCCGTGCGAAACGTCCCTTTTGCAAGTCGTATGCCAGAGCCTCCCCGATAGCTCCCGGATAGAACCCGTCGTGATAAAAGAAACTCCCGTCTTCCGATTGCATCACCGCCATCTGAAGCAAAGGCGAAATGCGGGAAAGCGGACAAAAACCGGGATTCGACGGCCCGACAAAGAAAGTACGCACAGGCTGGTTGTGTTCGTATGCCGTATATTCGAATTCTTCACTCATTCGGGCAAGGTCGATTGCTCCCATGCGGGTAATACGGAAACCATGTCCACGCAAGTCTGATGAGAACTTCAGGCTGTCCAACCGGTTAAAATCGATGTCTGCCCGAAGGTCATAACTCAGCTTTCCATCCGCCTGCAGGCCTTGCACATGACGGAACAAAGCAGCCGGAAGTGAAGCAAACAAGTCTTGCGCCGGAAAAGGCGGACAATGGACAGATGCCGTGAAATGCCAACGCCCTTCTTTCTCCGCCCGTATGAAAGGATGAAACGAAAGACGGTTGAAGTACACAGTACTGGCACTATCCAGCTCGATAAAACGCTCGCCCGCCCGAATCGAATAATCGATTTTCCCTTGATCCAGACCTATCGTATCGGGCGACAAAGCCGCATGATATACTTCCAGCCCGCTCACTTCGGCATTACCCTGCAAAAGTTGTTCCTTTCCCTCAGGCTTCGTTTGCGCCATGCTGAAAGCAATGGAATCGAATGCCACCGCCGCCCCATAATGCGGACGAATATAAGGCAGCACAATCCGCCTTCCCTGTCCGGCGGAAGCCAAACGCCCTTCTATCCGGCGTGTGCCGGTATCCAACGTACCTCCGATATGCCATTTGCCCCGCATATCTTCCTCCGTCACCTCTATATCAGAAGCATACCGCCGGTCATCCAATACAAACTCGGGCATATAGAAACGGATGCAGACCGAATCGCGCTCACTCGTCAACACGGTACGGCGCATCACGGCGTCTTCGGGAAGCAAGCGAAACAATACCTCCAGCGCACGGTCTATCCGTCCGGCATACCCGACAGAAACCTCTTCCCCTGTTTCCCGACCATTCCTCTCCTGTCTTCGTCGGCTGAACAAAAAATCGTAGTTCGACACCACACCTTGCTTCTTAAACGTGCATACCAGTCCTTCCGTATCGATTTCCCGTATCGAAAGCTTACCATGCAACAATGGGAAAAAATCGAGTTTCACCTCCGCCGAAGCCAGCCTGAGCAAAGTATCCCGCCCGAAAGGCACTACGCTCAATCCTTCCACACATACGGAAGTAAACGAAGACATTTTCAACGAAGCATACGCTATTCCGATGCCATAACGGGCAGAACAAGCCGCTATCCGCTTATCGGCAACATGGCGCAACAGGATGCCACGCAACAAAAAAAGTCCTGCCCCCGAAAGTATCGCGAGCAAGACTATCCCTATTCCGAATTGTTTTAGTTTGCGGTTCATGATTCACACCTTTTAATCATAGCACACAGATGCCACAGAAGAACGCCAAGGAACACTGATTCCATTTTTTGTCTGTATGCAGGCGTAATGCAGATTGCCCGGCCGACCTGTTCAAACCGATATCCTTCCATACCATCTGTATACGATGAAACATCCACGCCAAAGATACGCCATCTTCAGATTTTACGCAAGTTTCTGTCTCCTCTTTCTTTCGAAGCGTTCCGGTTCGGATGTGGACGAGCTTGCGGCTTCTTGTCCGGACGGGCAGGTTTTACCGCCGGACGTTTGTCTGGTTTATCTGGACGTGAAGGACGCACTACCGGATGCTTATGCGGACGGGAAGGCTTTACTTGCGGATGCTTGTCCGGCTTATGTCCGGGTTTTCCCGGTCTGGCTTCGGGACGTGGGGGAGTTGAAGGAGTAAAGTGATAACCAGGACCTTTAAGCGGACGTCCCGGCGCAAAGTCTGTTCTCCGGAAATCGGGACGACTATGGAAATTACCTGCATAAACCGGATGGCGGTACACCTTCGGATGACGTGCCTTGTAGAAACTCATCCCTCCCCTATGATGCCGACTATGCCCGCCACAATACGTCAGATAATGGGCCGGACGACCATAATAGAAAAACGTCCGATTGGGATACACTTTATAAATACGCAGATAGCACACGCGATCGACCGCATACACCGGGCGGAAGAAATACTCCAACGCCATGAAGCGCACATACTCGGCGTTCGAAAGAATCCAGCGCAAATCATCGTTCCGCTCGTCCAGATAACGGTAATAAGCGTCCAGCGCATACGCCTCCTGCCGCGCCATAGCCGCTACATACGGGTCGATGCCGTGGAAGAAATCATAGTTTACTTCATACAAATCATTGTATTGGGTCTGCGTCAGGCTGAGTTCGAACGCCATACGGTCGGTCAGGAAACGGGCATTTACCCGGATATCGCCCAAAACGGAAGCCATAGCCGGAACCGCCAGGCAAAGAGCGAACATTATTCCCGTCAAAAATCTTTTCGTTTTCATAATCATAACGTTTTAAATTTCCTGATACAAAAATAAAAGGATAAAAATCCTCCTGCAACAGAATGTCCCCAAACATTGGTAGGGACTTCCCTATTCGTGATAGGATTTTCACCACAGATTTCCGGATTAGAAGCTGTTTTGAATTTCTCCAAAAAGTTTTCCGATGGAATAGACAAAGGTATTGACCGCCTCGGGATGCTCGAAAAACTTATGGAAGTTCTCTAACGTCAGGTGTCCCGCATCATCGGTAAAGGCGTACACGACAATAAGCAGCAAGGGGGCAATGACAAACACAATGTTTAATAGAAAGCCTCTGTTGCAATCTATAAGCCGGCAATAGTTTCAAAATCAAGACCGGTAGCCTGGGCTATATCTTCGAAAGATGTCCCCAATAGCTTAAGCTTGCGAGCTATTTCCAACTGCATATCACGTTCACCTTTTTGTATTCCTTCTGCCATACCTTCCGCCCTGCCTTGTGCTATTCCTTGTGCTATTCCTTGTGCTATTCCTTGTGCAAGACCTTGTTCGATGCCTTGTGCAAGGCCTTGCGCCATACCTTTCTCCATTCCTTCTTTATATCTGCGGGCCACACTATTAACGAGAGTGCGCTCCACACTGATGGCATCCCAAAACTTATCATAGCCTTCCAGTTCGGCATCGGTAAAGGCGGATTCTTCCAATTCAATCAGTGCCTTGTGTACTTCCGGATTATCCAACAGCTCTTGGGGTGCCTGGCGGGTTTGTTCGCTTATCTCGGTCAGATAACGGAGCCATAATACCTGCATCTTTTTTTCTCCGTAATTATGAGGAGCAAACTTGGGAAGTTCCACAAACACTAAATGCAAGCCGTCTATCACCTTGTCCGTACATTCATTGTGGACCAAACGATAATAATGGTAATAACGAGGCATATCCGGCTCGAAGACCTCATTCACTAAGTTCAGAGAATAAACAGGTTGCAGCAACTCGTAATCGTACCCCTTGTCCAACTGACGGACATACGCCTTCGAGGCATTGAAAAACACACGCGCCTTGAATTCTTGCGACCATATCATCTGCATTTCTACAATAAACTGGCGGCCACGGCCGTCCTTGCAACGTACGTCCACGATGCTATTCTTCCGAAGTGGATTTTCCGGAACCATTTCCGATGGCAAGTATTCCACACTCACCACTTCCTCTTCCGGAGTATCAAACGGAAGAAGCGCATTGAGAAGGCTTATCACTAAATCGGGATGCTCACCGAAAACCTTCTTGAAAGTCAGGTCAGCTTTGGGGTCCAAGTATCTCATACTACATTTTGTTTTTAGGGTTGCTTAACTACCGCAAAGATAGGCATTTTCCACTAAATACACGAAGTAAGAACAGGGAAAATCAAGGTCAAACACACGACTCTTTCATTTATAGTCAATCAGAAATGGATTGCGGAAAACGGAATGGAACGCAGAGACGCAGGAGCGCAAAGTTTATTTTTTTGAGAGGACAAAGCACACGGAGAGTGGCATTTGGCTCCGTGTCCCTTGCCTTCTCTCTAAATCATTCCTCTGCGTCTTTGTGTCTCTGCGTTCCATTTTTTTCGCAAACCAATTTTGTTTTACTATATGCAGCAACCAATGTAGGGACGTATCGCATACGGGAAGCCCGCATCATGAACAAAGCGGGGCGGCTGCCTCCGCTAAGGAAGACAGCCGCCCCGACCATTCATGACCGCAATTGCCTTTTATCAATTGCCTGTTCGTTCGAGGTAGAACCTGCCGGCTCCGCTCTTCACGGTGCCCAGGCTGATTTCGCTATCCAGCGGATAACGCTTGCCGGTCTGGCTGTCTACCAAGGTCCAGCCTTGCCATGCGTCGCCTTGCGGGTCGAAGCTCAGGCTGACGCTGCCTTCCTCCTTCAGGTAGAAGCCTACGGGGATGCGCTTCAGGCGGTTCATGCGCTGGATGGAGAGGGCTTTCCCTCCGGCTACGGTATAGACCGCCACGCCCGAACCTTCCTCGCTGCCTACCAGCAAGGTGGCGTCTTCGCGGGCATCGTAGTCATCGCTTGCGACAGATGAGGGGACAACTACACACGATGCCGAACGGCCGCGGGACGTTGCGGTAAGGCGAAGTTGGTTGGGGGCTGCAGCGGACGTTTGAGATACATAATCAGGCATTGTCATATCGTCCGTCAGAGTGATAGAACAAGTTTCACTCGATGTACCGATTTCTACAAATACTGCTTGCATTGGTGCTATAACCGTAGGAGGATTGCTAATAGTAGACGTACCATCTTTACTAATCGTGATGTATTGTCCTGTATTACCTTCTTTGTATTGATATACTTTGACGTTTTGAATAGAAGGATTGCCATTCATAAATTTCTGTATATTAATGGACGCCATCAGCGGATTTCCGAAAAGGAAAATCTTACCTGCACAGCCTTCTTCACGTCCCAATACAATTTGATTGCTTAATACAAATTTTCCAGGATTTAAATTAACACGAGGTAAATTTTCGCTCATACCCGTCTCCTGACCATCACTCGTATAATATTTATAAAGGTCATGTATTTTCGGGAAATGGAATTCATAAAAATCTTCATCCGAATTCGAATCTTTTTGCACTTTTAATGCGAATCCTTGTCCACTTTCATAATATGTTCCTACAGCATTAAAACTTCTTGACCAATCGGTTGTAAGTATTTCTGCATTATTGATAGCCGGATCATCCGTATTATATCCATTTTCTGTCAAAGCTCTACTCATCGTCACATTCGAGACTGTTTTGCTCCAAAAGCGTTGATAGACAAACGGTTCAACACGATGCTCTAAATAACTTCCATGAGCGTTATCTTCATCAAGAGGTGTAAAATAATTAGGATGAATATGAATATTTTCATCATAAATATTTCTCCATGTACTTGCCCATTTATTGCGTTGCATATCGCCATCGCCTTTTTCTAAAACAAACATATCACCTGTAACCATACCCTGCAAAGGTGCTGAAAGCAAATGATAATGTCCAGCTTCCAATTTTAAATCGATAAATACTTGCCCACGATAATCCAAATATTGTTGACCAATCAATTCCGCTCCCGGCTCGAAATGGATATTGTTACATTTTGCTACGTCTCCATTTATGATACAAGGATAATTCCCATTCCAATTAGAATAAGTAGGTGAATTTTGCCGTGAAGGAATAATAACATTAGTACAAGTCCACGGTGTACCTCTTGTCCAGTTATCCCATTCATTCCAACTCGTTTCTCTACCTGTAACTCCACCTTTCCACGTAGTTTCATCAGGATGTACAGTCAGTTCTGCGTTTATAAACTCAGGATCTGAAGCATTAACCGGAGTTATATTAATATAATATTCATCTGGTGGTAAATTGGCAATAATCGTTTCATATCCTTCCAAAAAAGTCAACCGACCATAAGAATTAATTTCTACTTTAGCAGTCTGCGGTGCTTCTTTTTCGGTTTTATAAGTATTAAATGTTAAAATATATTCATTTCCAACAATACCACCATCCACTCTAAATGTAGTAGCATCCCCTTCACAAATATCAGCTGGCTCTGCATAAAGTCCAGTCACTATAGTAGAAGCATCATCTCCTATACAATCCATAACTCCATCACGATCAAAATCAGGACGAATGTATAGACCATGAAAATTTATGTTCTCTAAAGCACCAACACCTTTTCCAAACTCTATCCGTAATTCATCAAAATCACTTTTAGGAGTTATAGACAGATAAGTTTTGTCACCATCACCAGCCACTTTTAAACCAACAGCTTCTCCTGAAGAGATAACCCCTCCAACTTCTTCACCGTTATAAAGTGCCGAAATTTTCTCTATTCCAATCACACTCAAATCAATTAAACCTTTAATACCTGAAAAAATGAAACCGGCTTCTTGACCTCCTAATATCTTATCAAATTTTACAGATAATCTTAAATCTGTTCCTACTTCAAGAGTGTTAAATAACGTAGCAAAACTTTCTTTATCACTATCTACTATATTTCCGATATTTTGAAAAATAGAAACCGCACTAACAGCACCTAAGTCATATACCGTAGCAACAGCCCCAAAATTTGCATTCGTAATCAACTGCATACATTCTTCACCCGGTTCTCCACACTCATCTTCTACCCTTTCACAAAATGCATAATAAATTTTCAAATCAGAACCCAAATCAATATTTACCAAACCCGAAGAATATAATTCTATTCTATCAAATTCCTCATCTGTTTCTATACTAAGACGAGCTTGCCCTGAAGAAGAAACTCCAATAAGGCTAAGAGAAACTCCATCATTAGCATTTCCTACCTGAGACTCTACTTCATTATCACCTTTTAAAAGCTTGATTCTTAAAAAATTAAGAATATCAGCTCCTAATACAGTTTGTTTACGGTCAATTACAAAACCTACCCGTACCAATTCTTTACCTGATGAATTAATGTAGCCATTTGTTTTCTTTACGCCAATAATACCACAATCTTGCGCTACATTTATGCTTGCTTCTCCCATTGTAAAGCAATCTGAAATGTCCTTGTCTATTACCGCATCCAAATCACCTTCATCGTATTTCGCACCTATTTGAATCACACCATCAAATCCGTCAGGTATATAAGCTTGATACGTTTTATCCGTCTCATTCTCATTAACCAAAGCATCCGAACAAGTGGATGAATCTCTAACTAATCGAGTGATAGTTGCATAACGTATTATTGGTTCTTCATCTTCTCCATTTGGATAATAATAACCTTTCACTACATAATCTCCTGCTACCGACATACCTTCCAATATCCATCCAGCCTCATTTTGTGTAATCTTCACATCTTCTGGAGCATTATTAGGCTTCTGAAAAAGTTCATACTTAACAGTACCAGGCGCATCTGCCGGTAAATCAGCAAATCGATAAGCAGGATTATAAACAGTGGCATTCGACAATGTAAAATAAGAAGAGGCATCTATCTTTGTCTCTTCACGAACGTATGCATAATGTACCACCGTCACTCCTGCATCCAAAATCTTCAATCCGTTAAAACTGATTTTCAACCTCCTACAATCTTCTTTTAATGTCATACCAAAATAAGTCGCACTTCCTCCCAACACATTCAATCCTACAACATCAGCACTTGAATAAGTGTCATTAGTTTCATTACCACTATCATCATAAGCGGTAATTGTAGTCACATCAGCAATGGCAACGTTAGCAGCAGTTCCTGACGTTATATAAAACCCGACTTCGGAACCAGCCGGAACATCACGACCAAAATCCACTGTAAGATAAGGTTGGAACAAATCAATAATTAGAAATGAAGTCATAACACCATCTGATGTATCTTCATTTACAAGTTTTTTTAAACTAACATCCGCATAACTGGCCCAATCAATTCCCGTTGGTGCTGTTACCGGATTTTTGAAATAATCATTTCCATTATTGACTGCAGGCATTATTGGATTTTCTCCCACATAAGCATAGCGTACTTTTACAGAACTAAGAACACTTGCATCTACCACAGTTCCTACTCCAAGACGGACTTCATCAAACGATTGAGAAAAAGTACCTTCAACAACAAATGTAGATTGTGTATTTCCACCCGTAATATTACCTATAGTAAGATCCAATCTTGAAGAAGTTTCTATCTGAACTTTATCCCTTTCTTGTCCTTTCAAATAAGTTTTAATCCAAAATCCTTCAAAAACACTAAGATCAAGAAGTCCTCCTTCTGGTCTTTCTATCACAAACCCTGCTTTTTGTCCGCCTGCATATTCATAATTCAAGTCACGGATAGATGCTATGTCATTAACTGCTATTTGTGCTCCAATTACAGATGCTGGTTCAAAGTTATTCTCTAAATCCAAATCTACCATAGCGTCTGCACCACTTGCATAACCTCCTACACTAACTAACGCTTGACTACATACATTTATCACACGTCCTTTACCTACCAACGGAACACGACACTGTGCAGTCCAAGTTCCATCCTCATTTTCCACCAATCCGGAAGATGTTCCGAGCGAAGCTCTACTATTAGCTGTACTTTCTGCTCTCGAATACATAGTAGGCACTAAATCCTCGTCTTTGCACGACGGGAAGAAGACGGTAAACAGTAAGGTGCAAAGCAGAGCTGCAGAGAGCCGGCTTTGCCATTTCTTTGCACGCTGGGACGCTTGGCGACCCGAGCGTGCGGGGTCTTTTGGTTTCATAAGTTTATGTTTTTCGTTCATTTGTTTTCGTTGTTTTAAAAGCTTGCCATATCCCCGGAAAAGTAATATATACTGCAACCGCCGATGAATATATCTTCTAGAGCCGATAGATATATATTACTTTGCCGATGAAGTATATATTACTTTTCAAGGGGGTATTTAACGTGCATGCAAGTATCTGAAGTTACAATCTATGATAGCTTGCAGCAACAAGTCGCCACATACAGATTTATCGTTTACAGGTGAATTTTCTCTATAAGGGAGGGTAACGATACCTGTATAGATTTTATCTCCGGTTGTGGTGACTATTTTATTGTAGATGGCTTTATTTAGTGATTGTTTTTGAATATATTGCGCAACATAACCTGTTTTATTAGAATAAAGTCCCAGAGTTTCTTCATAAGCTTTATACTTTTCTGTTGTTGAAATCTGAAAATCACTAGCATCCTCAACTTCTATCCGATGAAACAAATAATTATCTGGGTCCAAAGTCGATTCATCAAATTTAAAAAACCATTCAGGAGATTTCCAGCCAATCATTTTCCCTCTGACTTGAGAAACACTTAGTGTTACATCATCGCTGCCTGGACTGAGCCACTTATCTGAGCCAAAATGATAATTACAACAATCTTTAAAATTATCATCACCAAAAAACAGAATAAACTCGCTTGGATAATCATCTAAAAAATTTTTAAAAGCAGTACGAATACCTTCCTCTATACATTTATGAGAACCAGCTAGTATACCACTTCCCTCTTTATGGTTGTATACAACCTTATCAACATTAAACGCACGCACACCCAAATCTAACAAAGTTTTTACTAGAGTAACGTCTGCATCTTCATTAAGCTTAACCCCCGGTATAGATGTCTGAAACAAAAGCATATTGTCATCCAGCATAGACATCCATTCATTGGTATGCGGCATATAAGGAGAGATATCAGGCAACTGGATGCTGATTCGGGTATGGGGTGAAAGCGTACCATTCCCGTTTGTCTTCAAATCTTGATAGAAACTGAAACCTCCGGCTGTATGCACTTTTACTTTTGCACACTTTCCGACAGGAATGGTTACCGGAGGAATAAATGCCATCAACTTAACCGACTCTCCTTCGTGCAACTCGACATATCTTCGGTGTTCCTGTTTGCCGTTGATCTCAATCGTTTCGATTTCGTTATTGAAGTTAACGAAAATGGATTCGGAATGGTCTTCTCCTGTCATTGTGTTATACAGATTTCCTTTGGCACCAGAGTCTACATTCCCGTCTCCCTCCATGCCTGCTGTGTTATAAACAATAGCTCCTTCTTCCAAACCTTCTGGAATGATAACGCTGACTCCCGTTATCGTGACAGGGTCGATGATACCCGTAGCCACTTCGTATTTTCCGGCAGTCACGGTAATGTCCAACGTTGTCATGATAGGGTCGAAGTCCAACAATACATGGTCACCGTCGGGTTGTATCGTGTTTTTAGCTATCATGTAAGCGTTCTTCATGTCGGGGGTAGTCTGGTATACGCCTTGTTCCATCGACGTTACCCTTACCGTTTGGTCGGTGACATATTTCATCGTAAACAATTTATCACTGCTATTCGGGTCTGGATAAGAAGATATCCTTTCCCATGGATAAGCGCCATAGAATGTACAACTCTCGCTACGTCGATCGTCGGTCAATTTATGAGACCATATCAACGGTGATTCCATAGGTTTAATCAAGCCATGATGTTCATGATTGTCAGGAATCGAATCCGTTATTTCATAACCGGCTTTCTTATCGCCTCCTCCTTCTTTCTCAACCAATTCAGATTCGGTATAAATACCTATTTGGTCGCCTATATTCCAGTTCAATGTCCACCATCCGTCAACCATTTCGTCATATGCCGTACGACTTTTCACTTCGCCGACACTGAACTGTATCGCTTCTCCCGGACGGATGGGGTTGGGAGAAACATTTTCTTGATTGTCATCGCTACAACCGGGAATAAAAAATCCAGCAGCGCACAACAAAAACAAATAATATAACCTACTTTTCATCTTTCTTACTTTTATTTCATAGAATCCCATGAATTATTTTCTGGAGTAGTAAAATCAAAACTTTCACCGACTTCTTGCCGGTTGATTTCCACATGACGC
>URCM01000014.1 GCA_900546355.1 uncultured Bacteroides sp. | reverse complement strand
TGACTATTTACATTCTCTTTGGCGTGATTTTTTTATCTCATGGAAATTTCATAATCGTTTTTCTTTTATTTCGTTCCTTCTTGAGTTAAATAAATATTGCCATGATCCATAAGCAACCCCATGGAAATAGATAAAGACCTTTCCCCTCCTCTGTTTTCATCCACATGAATCTGAAGCGAACGGCCTTCATTTGCTTTCCGGATCTTAAACCATCCCCATTCCAGTGTAGGAGAAAAACCTTCATACCTAAAATTACCTTCCGCATCATATACCGGATATTGTACGTTGTGTATAATAGAATCAGTCCGGATATCATCTGTCACACCCACCTCTGAAATCCACCAACCATAACCTAATTCATCTGCATTAGTCACAACCACCTCTATGTCAGCTGCCTCTTTACCCACTACCATATGATTGTCAGAAAATTCATACTGCCTCATTGGAAGAGGCTCATCGTCATTTGCACAACTTCCTAAACACAACAATAAATTTGCCGACAATAAAAATAATAAAACCCGTTTCATAATTTAATATCCTGTTATATATATCTGCCGATTATCATCATTGAAAATAGTACTTTCTGCCGGGCTGACCTCGTTGCGAAACTCTGTTACCAACTTAACTGCATCAGCTGAAGCGTCACGTAATGCTTTGCCTGCATTTTCCACTGGCACCTGCAAATCGTTAGTGCATCCTGCCAACGATAATGCCAAAAATGACACAAACAATAAACTACTTTTCTTTTTCATACGTATATAATGATTAGGAAACTTCGTTTTTCTATCCGCAAATTTACGCCTTGCTTTTCTTTCTAACAAGCAAATCCTCCGTTTCGGCGTACTCAGTGCATCGTTGAGAATCAACCGATTAGAAAGAAAAGCGTAGACAAGACTACAAAATCAAATATCCTGTCGCCTCTAAACGTTCGTTTTTTAACGTCAAAAGATACGTCTCCGAAGGAAGTTGTTTCAAGTCGATAAATACATCTTGACCGGAAACGGCAGTCACTGTAGTAACATACGCTGTCTCATCATCCAACATTTCCACTTTCAGCGTAAAAGTACCTTCCGTCAAAAAGTGAATTCGCAACATTTTTCCTTCGTCTATGAAAATTTCGAAAGGAGCCTCTAAAGGAACTCGAGTTGATGTACTATACTCTGTTTTAATTTTTATGGATTTTTCTTTTGCCATCATCGACAAAGGCATTATCACCAATGCCACCACAAACAATAGGATAATTCTTTTTTTATTCATAACTTCGTTACATTTTAAATTCAGCACAAAATTATTACATATAAATTTCATATCAACCATATTCCATATTTTAGCGTACTCATGCATTTGTTGATTATCAGCAATTTATACACTTTTGCGTATACACGACTAATTATTGAGGAGATAATCTGACCTCCGTACAAGAAAAATCGCTAAATTTGAAAAGCAACTAACAGAGAAACGTATGAAAAAACAAATTTCATTTTTAACTTTACTGGTTAGCGTTATTTTATGCGGATGCAACCACTCTACACAACCTTTCATTTTTAATAAGGTAAAAAACCTTATGCAATCGAACCCCGATAGTGCCTATTCATTATTAGCTACCATAAACACAGACACACTGAATGCCGGAAACTTTGCGCATTGGTGTATGCTGAAAGCTGAACTCTCACACCGTGCCTCAAATGTCTCAGTACCTTCAATAGAAGAAATGAAAACAGCATACGATTGGTTTCAAAAACACTGCAAATCAAAAGAACAACTGAAATCCGAATTTTATTTAGGTATGGCATACGCCCATGAAGGAGAAACAGACAAAGCCATGGATACGTATTCCCACGTATACCATGCAGCAGAAAGAAGTCAAAACTATCAACTGATGGGATATACGTGTTCATATATGGCAGACCTCTATTTTGATTATGAATATACTTCCAAATCAGTTGATAAAAAAAAGGAAGCCGCTTTTTGGTTTAAAAAAGCAAACAATCCAAGAAGCTATACGTGTGCATTAAGAGATATCTGCATGAACTATACTGCTATAGATTCATTATCACAAGCTTTCTACTATTTGCAAAAAGCCGATTCTATCGGAAAAACACTCAATGATACCAATGTGTATGAATCTATCCTCAATGCATACGGCAATCTGTACAGACGCAAAGGTGAATACAAATTAGCCGAAAACTACTTTTACCAAGCATTAGCATTGAATAAAAATTCCATTTCCAACTACTTTGCTTTAGCCAGCCTGTATATAGAAACCAACCAATTTCAAAAAGCGAAAGACATACTAAAAAAAATACCGATGGACAAAAACATCCACCGTTACGCCGTATATTCGGATTTATACGAAATAGCCAAGCTGGAAGGAAAATTTGAACAAGCCTTTTATTACTTGGAACAATATACAGACATCAACGACTCCTTAACCGCCGCCTCTAATGAATCGAAAATATTCGAAATAGAAAACCGCTACAAGCACCAGAAGCTAATGACCGAGAATGCCGAACTAAAGCTCCAGCAAAGAAACTATCTGCTAATCATTGCCATTTGCTTAATCGGAGTACTCATCTTGCTCGGAATATATTGGAACTACCGCAAGCGGACGGAAAAAAGGCTCTTGCTGCAACAAGCGGACATCCGCGAGACACGCAACCAAATGCTGGAACTTTCCATCGAGATAGAACGGAAAAACGCCTTGCTGGAACGCTCGGAAGCCGAACAGCAAGCGTTACAACGGCTGCAACAAGAGAAAAAAGAACTGACCGCACACTATCACACACTGAGGCAAAACATGCTACAGTCATCGGCAATCTATAAGAAACTGCAACAACTGGCCCGACAAAAGAAGCCCGGCAACAACAAGTCGCTGCTCACACCTCAGCTATGGGAACAAATCAAGCGGCAAGCACAAGAGGTATACCCCGGCTTGCGACGCTACGTAATCAACCGCTGTCCCGACCTCAGCGAATCGGAATGGGCATACTGCTGCCTCTACCTGTTCGGCTTCGACACAAACGACGAAGCCACGCTGCTTGGCATCAACACGACTTCGGTACGGACCAAGACCGCACGCCTGCGCACACGGCTACACATCGAACTTCCAGAAAAGACTATCTTACCACACAGATTTAGAAACCAATCATCGCAAACACAAAGGCACAAAAGACTGCTTTTTCATTTTAGTATAACTGCGATACCTGCACGATTAGTAATCGTCATGTCGTACGATTAGTAATCGTCACGCTGTACGATTACTAATCGTGTCGGAAATGCAGTTATATTGCTTGCGGCGTATAGATAAACCAAGCAGATGACGCCGCTTGTCGCGACCGGACGGGCAGGCCGCCTATCTAAAAGCCCAAGAAGGGAAAGACTGGTTGACAACTGCATGAAAAACAGGTTTTCCATACAGCTATGCACAAGTTATCAACAGGCTGTTCATAACTGTTGATAACTTGTGCACAAGAACAGAAAGCGTCAATAAAGCCCCAACAGATGCAGGATGGTAGGGGCAAGCAGAGCGGTGAGGATGCCGTTCAGCGTCAGACCGAGGCTGGCGTAAGCACCGTATTTACCGCTCACTTCCATCGCCCGCGAAGTGCCCACCGCATGAGAAGCCGTCCCCATAGACAGACCTTGCGCAATAGGACTGCCCACATGACCCACCTGCAACACCTTGAACCCGCAGATGGCACCGAACAAGCCCACTACAATCACTACAGCCGCCGTCAGCGACGGAATCCCTCCCACCGAAGCGGAAACCTCCATGGCAATCGGCGTAGTGACCGACTTGGGAGCCAACGACATGATGACTTCGGGCGACGCGCCCATCAGCTTTGCGATAACCGTAACCGCCACCAGCCCGACAATGCAGCCAGCCAACTGCGAGATGAGAATCGGCAACAATTGCTTCCGTATCATCTTCAACTGCAAATACAGCGGTACCCCTAACGCCACTACGGCAGGCTTCAGCCAGAACTCGACCAACGAACCTGCCTCGGAATAAGTTTCATAAGAAACGCCCGTACACTGCAAAAAGCAGATAAGCAAGGCGATAGCCAGCAAGATGGGATTGAGCACGAGCCATCCCGTTTTCTTCTGAATGACTTTCGACAAGAAATAGAAACCGAAAGTAATGGCAAGCAAAAAGAACTTATTTGTGAAAAAATCCATGTTTCCTGACGATTTGATGAACCCAACCTGTAACAACCAATACCAGCACCGTGCTTACCAACGTAGCAACCACTATGGGCCAGAACTGCGCCTCGATAATGTCGAAATAAAGCATTAACGCCACTCCCGAAGGCACAAAGAAAAAACCTAAATTGGCGACCAGAAAGTCGCTCAATCCTTGCACCCACTCTAATTTAATCCACCCCAACTGCAGAAACAACGTAAGCAGCAGCATACCGATGATGCTGGAAGGCAGGTGGACTCCGGTCAGGTAAACCACCAGTTCACCCAACGCAAGGCATCCAAACAAAATTGAACACTGACGAACCATATCCTAAAAACATTTACTTATTGAAAACGGCTGCAAAGGTACACATTCCGGCGTTATCTTGTCACAAAACAGAGTTTTTTATTTTTCCTGCTGTCAAACATATAAAAAATCCTTGCATGACATGAAAAAAAACGGCTCTTTGCAAACTTGATATTACAAAAAAGCGTATTTTTGCAGTGCGGTAGCAAGCGGTTATTATCGCACACAACAAAGACAAATCACAATTCTAATAAAATAAAGTCATGGATTTAATTAGTCAAATCGTTGAACGCGCTAAGGCAAACAAACAGCGCATCGTGCTTCCGGAAGGAACAGAAGAACGTACTTTGAAAGCTGCCAACCAGATATTGACAGACGGTGTGGCCGACCTGATTCTGCTGGGCAACCCCGATGAAATCATGGACCTGGCAAAAGAATGGGGCTTGGGAAATATCCACAAAGCTACCATCATCAATCCCGAAACCAGTCCGAAAAAAGAAGAATACGCACAACTGTTGTGCGAACTGCGCAAGAAAAAAGGAATGACCATCGAAGAAGCCCGCAAGCTGGTGAACGACCCGCTGTATTACGGCTGCCTGATGATTAAGTCGGGAGACGCCGACGGCCAGTTGGCTGGCGCACGCAACACGACAGGCAACGTGCTGCGTCCGGCACTGCAAATCATCAAGACCGCTCCGGGCATTACGTGCGTATCGGGTGCCATGCTGCTGCTGACCCATGCTCCCGAATGTGGCGACAATGGTGTCATTGTAATGGGTGACGTGGCTGTTACACCGGTTCCTGATGCCGACCAGTTGGCTCAAATAGCTGTCTGCACCGCCCGTACCGCCAAAGCCGTTGCCGGCCTTGACCCACGCGTAGCCATGCTGAGCTTCTCTACCAAAGGTTCTGCCAAACATGAAGTGGTAGACAAAGTAGTAGAAGCACTCCACATCGCCCAAAAAATGGATCCGACATTGAAAATCGACGGCGAAATGCAAGCCGATGCCGCCCTGGTTCCAAGAATCGGACAAAGCAAAGCTCCGGGTTCGGAAATCGCAGGACGCGCCAATGTACTGGTCGTTCCATGCCTGGAAGTAGGCAACATCTCTTATAAACTGGTAGAACGTCTGGGTCATGCTACCGCTGTAGGTCCTATCCTTCAGGGTATCGCACGCCCGGTAAACGACCTGTCACGCGGATGTTGCATCGACGATGTCTACAAGATGATTGCCATCACTGCCAATCAAGCCATTGCAGCTAAAGCAGAATAAGCCAAGCATATCCCATTTCACCACAGAGGACACAGAGGCCACACAGAGTTTGCAAATTCCTCTGTGGTACGCTGTGTCCTCTGTGGTGAAGAAAAACATCATTTTTAATCAATAAAACAAAACAAACATATATGAAAGTATTGGTACTTAATTGCGGAAGCTCGTCCATCAAGTACAAACTGTATGAAATGACCAACAAGCAAGTCCTCGCACAAGGAGGCATCGAAAAAATCGGCTTGCCCGGCTCTTTCCTGAAACTGACTTTGCCGAGCGGGGAAAAGAAAATCATCGAAAAAGACGTACCCGAACATACTACCGGCGTACAGTTTATCTTCGACACACTGACCAGCACGGAATATGGAGCCGTAAAAGACCTGCATGAAATCAATGCCGTAGGCCACCGTGTATTGCACGGAGGAACGAAATTCAGCGGCTCGGTGCTGATAGACGATGCTGTCATCGCCGCCGTAGAAGAGTGCTGCGACTTAGGCCCGCTTCATAACCCGGCTAACCTGAAAGGTATCTACGCCGTACAGAAACTGCTGCCCGAAGTACCGCAAGTGGCCGTGTTCGACACCGCTTTCCACCAAACCATGCCCGACTATGCTTACCTGTATGCCATCCCTTACCGCTACTTTGAGCAATACGGCATCCGCCGCTATGGTTTCCATGGAACCTCTCACCGCTATGTATCCAAACGTGTATGCGAATTCCTGGGCATCTCGCAGGAAGGCACCCGTATCATCACTTGCCACATCGGCAACGGCGGCTCTATCGCAGCGGTAAAAGACGGCAAATGTATCGATACCAGCATGGGACTGACTCCGCTGGAAGGCTTGATGATGGGTACCCGCAGCGGTGACATCGACGGTGGAGCCATCACTTACATCATGAAGAAAGAAGGACTGACTCCTGATGAAATGTCGACCCTGCTGAACAAGAAGAGTGGCGTGATGGGTATGTTTGAAAAATCAAGTGACATGCGCGAACTGGAAGCTGCCGCACAAAAAGGAGAAGAACGTGCCATCCTGACCGAAAAGATGTATTTCTACCGCATCACTAAATACATCGGCGCATACGCCGCAGCCATGAACGGGGTAGACATCATCTTGTTTACCGGCGGTGTAGGCGAAAACCAGGCAAGCGCACGTGCGGCTGTCTGCAAAAACCTGGAATACTTAGGCGTCAAGATAGACGACGAACGCAACAAAGTGCGTGGCGAAGAAGCAATCATCTCTACAGACGATTCGAAAGTGAAAGTTGTAGTCATTCCTACCGATGAAGAATTGACTATCGCTACCGACACGATGAACATCCTGAATGAGCGCAATAATAAATAATCATTAAATAGACCAACCGAGGGACATCCTTATACGTCCTTTTCACTATCTTTGCGATGCTTGATAGAGAAAACGACAGATAAGGATGTCCTTTTTTTATAAGCTTGAAAACTCAAAAGCCCAAAAACTTAAAACATAGCATCATGAAAAAGAAAATCGTAACATTCGGCGAAATTATGCTGCGCCTCACTACCCCCGATAACCTACGCATTCAGCAAAGCCGTGATTTCCTGGTGAACTACGGCGGAAGCGAAGCCAACGTAGCCATCTCGGTAGCTAATTTCGGAGGAGAAGTGGAATTCATTACCCGCTTGCCCGAAAATGCGTTAGGCGACACTTGTCTGGCAGAATTGCGTTCGCACAACATCGGCACCCAACATGTACTGATAGGAGGAAAACGCTTGGGAACTTATTATATGGAAAAAGCGGCAGCCATGCGCAACTCGAAAGTCATCTACGACCGCGACAACTCGGCTTTCTCTGAGCTGAAACCGGGCATGATAGACTGGCACGACGCATTCAAAGACGCTTCCATCTTCCACTGGTCGGGCATCGACGCCGCACTGACGCCCGGACTTGCCGATGTATGTAAAGAAGCCATCGACATTGCCAAGGAAATGGGATTGCACATTTCGTATGACATCAATTACCGGAAAAATTTGTGGAATTATGGAAAGACGGCACAAGAAGTGCTGCGCCCGTTGATGGCATCGAGCGACATCATGTTCGGAAGCGAAGGTGAATATGCCTTGGTCACCGGACTGAAAGCACCGGGATTCAAAGCTACCCGAAACGGAGAAGCATACGACTTGGAAGCATACGAAGCTTTCTGCAAAGGTATCAGCGAGCAAGTGCCTAATTGCAAGTACATCTACATTGCCCTGCGCAATGTCATCAGCTCCGTACACCATACGTTTGCCGGTATCCTGTATTCGCACGGCACGATGAAACATACCCGCGTGTTCGATATCGATGAAGTAGTAGACTGCGTTGGTGTAGGCGATGCATTCTGTGGAGCCATGCTTTATGCCCAGCACGCTTTCGAAGACGAACAGAAACGTGTAGACTTCTCTACCGCCGCATCGGTGCTGAAGAACACCATTGCCGGAGATTATAACATGGTAAAAACAGCCGAAGTAGAGGGCTTGCTCGTCAAGCAAGAAACTGGCGAAGTAGCACGATGATTTTTAGTTAATAGTTAATAGTGAATAGTTAATAATGAATAGCTTAAGCCACAATGCTATTCACTATTAACTATTCACTATTAACTAAAAATTATCTCACTTCCGTTTCTCCTTCGATAAACTGTTCCAAGAAAAGGTTCTCGCCATCGAACACGGCATACGAGAAGTCGGAAATCCAATCCCCCAGGATAAGCATACGCGAAGTGCGGCTCAGCATCAGGTCGAGCATGATATGCCGGTGACCGAACATGAAATAATTAATGGTAGGATGCGTTTTTAAATAATCTTTGGCAAACAATACCAACGGCTCCTTGTCTTCGCCCATGTAAGGCGGTTCCTTACCCCCTTCCCGTTTCAGACGGCTATGCTTTGCCCACTCCAAGCCTAATTCTATACTCCACCGGGGATGTAAGGCAGAAAACATACGTTGCAAGGTATGGCTATGAAAAACGGTGCGCAGGAAACGAAAACTACGGTCATCATCTCCCAACCCGTCACCGTGAGATAAAAAGAACTCTTTCCCATAAATCTCACACGTCAACGACTCCCGGTGCAAAATTACCCCGCACTCTTTCTCTAAATAATCACCACACCAAATATCATGGTTCCCGATGAAAAAATGTACTTCTATTCCCCTATCGGTCAATTCGGAAAGCTTTCCTAAAAAACGGGTATATCCTTTCGGCACTACCAATTTGAACTCGTACCAAAAGTCGAACATATCGCCCAAGAGATAAACAGCCGCAGCCCGATCCTTGATACTATCCAGGAAATTGACCAAGCGGCGCTCCTGTGTACGCCCGTGCGGAATAGCCCGCGAACCCAAATGCGCGTCCGACAGGAAATAAACATTCTTCATCGCATCCATCGTTTCCTTCAATTTATAAAAAACCTAACTCTAATTTCGCTTCCTCACTCATCATGTCCTTGTCCCATTCGGGCTCGAACACCAAATTGATTTGTGCCGACTTCACTCCTTCTACCGATTCTATCTTTTGACGGATATCCTCCATGATAAAATCGGCGGCAGGACAATTAGGAGCCGTCAGAGTCATATCTATTGACACATCCCCGTCGTCCTGCAAATCTATCTTGTAAATCAACCCCAAGTCGTACACATTAACCGGAATCTCAGGGTCGTAAACAGTTTTCAACATCGCTACAATCCGTTCTTCTATCTTCAGCTTTTCATCGTTATCCATATCTTATAAACTATTTAGATTATGGCGCAAATATAGAAAAAAAAGCGCACACTCTATATAGTAAAGAATAAGAGAATCATTGAGAAACCGTTTTGAATTTCCAAGAAACCGTTTTGAATTTATCGTATGCTGATTTGGGATGAGTTTTTGAGGCGTTTCCGATGCTGTGATGAGGAAGATAGCGGGCTATCTGACGAAGAGCAGATACGGTAAGGACAAAAATTCGTCCAAAGCACACACGAAAACGAAGACATCAAGACAAGAAAAGCTTTTTGGAGAAATTCAAAACAGTTTCAAATCCTTCCCTCGTCCGAATAGCTATAATATGCACCATCGGTTACTATCAGATGGTCGAGTAAACGGATATTCATCGTAGCGGACGCTTGCCGGACAGCTTGCGTCAAGCGGTCATCCTCTCCACTGGGAAGTGTGTTGCCCGAAGGATGATTATGACATAAGACCAAAGATACAGCACGCTTCAGTAAGGCTTCACGCAAGATACAGCGCACATCCACCTGTGTAGCAGCCAATCCTCCCTGGCTGATACGAATACGATCGATAACCTTTGAAGACTGGTTTAACAGTAACACCCAACACTCTTCCACTGGCAAATCGCACATCAGCGGATAAAACAATTCGTAGATGTCTTTCGAACATCGTATCTGCTTACGTTCCTTCGGCACCTCTTCCATACGCCGTTTTCCCAACTCCGATGCGGCAAGAACAGTCACCGCTTTGGCAGGCCCAATACCTTTAAAGCGGCACAAATCTTCGATATTAGCTTTCCCCAATTCATTCAAACTGTTGTGATAACGGTCGAGTATCTTACGCATCAACCCGACAGCCGACTCCTCGGTATTACCCGAACCTATTAAAATAGCAAGGAGTTCCGCATTACTCAATGCGAAAGCACCTTGCTGTATCAATTTCTCCCGTGGACGGTCTTCTTTCGCCCACTGATTAATGTTTAGTTTCTCATCCATTATTGATAAAAGTTCTTCTCGAAAGCAGCAAACTCTCCTTTCTTGCGCACGCAACGTTTCCACCATGCGGAAAGAAAGCCTGTTCCATATCCTATCAATTGGATAAACGCAGCAATTACAGAAAGTACACCAATGAAAAGACTTTTATTTCGATAAGAAGCGTCTGTCAGGATAATCCATACAAATATAGCTAAAAACAACAAGAGCCATGGGCAGAAAAAAGACAAGACCAAAATGCCACATACACCTAATGTAAACACAGCCGGCAACGTATGCACCAATTTCAGCGATTCCGGATATTTCTTATACAGGTTGATTCGCGCAATGCCCGAATTATAAACTTGCTTGAAGAACTTCCGCCAATCGGTACGCCGCTTATGCCATACCCATGCCTCGGGAAACAAACGGCATCGATACCCTGCCTTGAAAATGCGAATACTGAAATCGATATCTTCACCAAACCGCATCTTTGAGAATCCGCCCAAAGCCTGATATACCTCCCGACGTATCCCCATATTGAAACTGCGCGGATAAAACTTATCCATCTTTTTCTTCCCGCCCCGTATGCCGCCGGTCGTAAAGAAAGAAGTCATCGCATAATTGATGGCTTTCTGTACCGAGGTAAACGATTCGTGTGCACGGTCGGGTCCACCGAAGGCATCGGCAGGCTCCTTCCGTAATTCTACTTCTACCGCTTCCAAATACCCCGGAGGCAGCACACAATCAGAATCCAACACAACCAGATATTCACCATGACTGCGTTCTGCTCCATAATTCCGTGTCTGTCCCGGTCCGGAATTGGTTTTATAGAAATAATGTATAGTCAATGTTTCCGCATACTTGTCGACAACCGATTTACAAGAAACTGAAGAACCGTCTTCTACCACCAGCACTTCGAAATCCTGAAACCGCTGCCTGGTCAAACTATCCAACAATTCATCCACTTCATCGGGACGGTTGTATACGGGAATAATTACCGAATACCTCATCATTTCTTCAATTTAGCCCGCAACACTTCCACAATGGCAGGCAACAGTGAAATGAAAATAATGGCAACCAACAGCAACTTCAGGTTTTTCTGCACAAAAGGAAGGTCGCCGAAGAAATGTCCTGCATAACAGAACAAAGCTACCCATAAAGCTGCTCCTATCAAATTATAACACATGAAATAATAATAATGCATCTTACCCATACCCGCCACAAAAGGGGCAAACGTACGGACGATAGGGACAAAACGTGCGATGATAATAGTCTTACCCCCGTATTTCTTGAAAAACTCATGGGTCTTATCCAGATAACTTTGCTTGAAAATCTTCGAATTCGGATTACTAAACAACCGTTGCCCCAAATAGTGTCCTATCATATAATTGCACGAATCACCTAATACGGCCGCTACAAAGACAACCAATACCAGCGTATGTATCTCTAACGGCATATCAGGCAAAGCGGTGATGGCTCCGGCAACAAACAACAAGGAATCCCCCGGAAGGAAAGGAGTCACCACCAGTCCTGTTTCACAAAAAATAACCACAAACAAAATTGCATACGTCCACGTATGATAATTCTGCACAATGTCAACCATATATCGGTCGATATGCAAGATAAAATCAATAATGAAATCCATCTACGGAAAATATTTACAAGATTATCTAAAAAAAAGAGGACACCGAAAAGAACAAGCCACTTTTACATGAACTCTCTTTATAGTGTCCTCCGAAAAAAATTTATTCAACCAAAAAGCTGTTTCCTATTAGGATAACCCAACTAAACATCAAGGTTGAAGACCTTCCAAAGCCTGTTTAGCTGTCGCGTTTTCAGGGTCGATAGCAAGAATCTTTTCCCAATAAACCTTTGATTGTTCGTATTCTTCTTTCAAGAAATAATAATATCCCAAATAACTTTCACATTCGATAAGCACATTCTTCGAAGCTTTCGGATTCTCTTCCAAGATAGCAAGTGCTTTTTCGTAATACGGTTTAGCCAATCCTTGAGTTGTTTCCGGGTCAAGCATAGCGTTGGTACGAGCACGCCAGAAATTACCTAAATAATTATCAGGAACACGTTCTGCCACTTGAGCAAAAATCGTATCGGCTTCTACCAAATAAGCTTTCAACTGGATAGAATCGACTGTTGCAACAACCGGTGCCTCCGTTTGAGTCGAATCGGCGGCAGGCGTTGACAAAGCACCAGCTGCCATATAATACAAACGACCGAACATAAACAAATCTGTCACTTCGGCCTTATCCTTCATACCGTCTAAATATTGTTGATAAAGACGAATAGCTTCCGGATAATTCTGCGCTTTTTGCTGAGCCTCTGATGCCTCCTTAGCGATTTCAGGATGTTCACCCTTTTCATCAAGCTTCATCGCTTTGTCAAATTCAACCATCGCTTTGTCTATTTCATTATTGGCAGCATACAAACGCGCACGATACAAATAATCCATATATACAAAGTCGGGGTTGTTCGGGTCGGCAAAGAACACATCACTTGCCTGAATACCTTCAGCATAAGCCTTTGTTTCATACAAGTCGTACATTTTCAAACGTTTCAGCAAATGGTTATCAGCTTCCATTGCCAAACCTTTGTTTACCATTTCCAATGACTGTGCATAGTCTTTATTCAAGTAAAGCAACATGGAGTAACGCGAATAATCTTGCACATCGGGCTGACCCTTTTGCATATATTCATCGAATACTTGTTTTGCCTTACCGTAACTACCCATCTGGTAGTAAGCGTTTGCCAATTCGCGGTCCACACGTATTTCTGTAGGATACTTTTCCTTCAGCTTCAGCAACATATTTACAGACAACTGCGGGTTCACTCCAATATACGCATTGGCATATTTATAATAAGCGTCAAAACAACCTTCATCAAACAAGATAGCTTGCTCGTAGTAACCGCAAGCAGTACCTACATCTTTTACCGACAAGGCAATATCACCTTGCAATACATAGCTTTCGCCGTTTTTCGAATCTGCCTTCCGAGCTTTCTCTGCAAATTCTTTCGCTGCATCTATTTTGTCATTGTTCAAATAAGCCCTACCAATAGCAACCAGTAAAGATACGTTCTTTTTGTTTTTTCCTTTCAGAAGTTCATCGAAAGCATCTTCAGCAGCATCTGGATTATCTTTAATCATCGCAGCAATCTTATCAACCTGCTTCACCATATCTTGAGACAGCGGCTCTTGGGCATACAAAGAAGCAGACAACAAGAAGCTAAAACATAATGCACTTAAAACTTTAGTTTTCATAATCATATATTAATTCCTTATTAAAACTCATCTTTCACATTCACCAATCGAATAGGTTGCGTTGCCGGTACGATACCCGATTTCAGAATTATACGTTGTCCTCTGTCACCGGTTAAGAATCGCATCAGACCGGTAGGCAAAGCCGTACGCGGATCGTTTATTAAGATAAAGACATCGTGAACCAATGGATATTCTCTCAAAGCAAGGTAAGCCTGATAAGGCTTATAACTGTTTCCTACCGTCGCATATCCTGAATTGCTGACAGCCATCACCTGCACCGATTCGTTGAAAGAAAGGCGCGTCGTATCAGCTGCATTGCCTACCCAGTTAGCGCCGATAACCCCCAGCGCATTGGGAGTTTTAGACACATATTCGATAACCTCCTCATTTGATTTCAATGCAGTCAACGTAGAAGCCAACGGCTCGCCTCTGCAAATTGAATCAATGGCATAATGAATAGTTCCCGAATTAGGATTGTCGAACACAACATTCATGTCTCCTAAACGAGACTTCGGATTCAAATCTTTCCACGTTTTTATCTGCCCTGTCAATATTTTACGGAACTGTCCCACTGTAATCAATGAATCCGTATTTTCCGGATGCGTAATTAAAGCGATTCCACTGACAGCCATCGGCACAGACTCTGGAAAAAATTTGCGTGAATGAAAAGAAGCCAGTTCTGCATCACTCAACCGACGATTAGCGATAACCAAGCGCACACTGTCCTGCAAAAGCAATTTAATAGCGTCTACCTCACTGCAATAAATAGGAGTAACCTCTGCTTCAGGGGTCAACGCCCGGTACACTTGCAACTCTTCTTCGATAATCGGCTTCAGTGATTCGTCTACCGCAATTGTTATGGAACCTGAGTACCACGTCTGGCCATCACCGGCAGAACGCTTGTTGTTACAGGATACCAACAACAAGAGCAGACAAACACCTACATAAAAACTTCTTTTCATACACGCAATTCTTAAGATATATTACTGCAATCTAAATACAACCGGCAAGGTGTAATATACAGGCACGTTACGTCCATTCTGCTTACCCGGAATCCATTGCGGCATCGATTGTACCACACGGACTGCTTCCTTATCACAGTTCGGATCCAAAGAACGCAATACCTGAACATCTTCAACCTTACCAGAAGCAGAAACGACGAATCTCAAGATTACACGTCCTTGAATACCGTTTTCCTGAGCAATAGCCGGATAACGCAAATTCTTGGAAATGTATTTCATCAATTCCTGAACGCCGCCCGGATATTGAGGCATCTGTTCTACCATCGTGTAAGGTTCCTCTTTTTCTTCAGGAGCCTGGGTAATCACTTCCTGCAAGTCGGCGATATCCGCACCTTCCAGTTCGTTGTTACCTTTTACGTCGGCGATAGAAATCTGTACTTTCGATTCGGTCAGCTCGTCCTGACTCTTCAATTCATCTTCATCTGCTACTTCTTCATCTTTCTTGATGACCGGAGCAGTAAACTTGATAGTACTCTTCAACTGGGGAGGAGGAGCAATCTGTTCAACCGGCTTAACCAGTTCTTCTTGCTTCACTTCCGGTTCTTCCAATTGAGAGAGCTGGGTTACTTCCAACATTTCCTCTTCCTTCTCAGGAATAGCCATCTGGATCAAGCGAGGAAGATAGAAGCCTACAGCAGCAACCACAATCACAATGATGATAGCAGCCATTTGCCGTCTTCCGAAATCACGACGCATTTTATAAGCGCCGTATGCTTTATTTTTATCTTTGAAAATGAGTTCACACCATTCCAAAGAAATCAAATCTATTTTTGCCATATTTTTCTTTTTTAGGTGTTACACATTTCAACTTACAGCATTACTACTCAACTGACCTTTCGCATTATAGTTGTCAATCAAGAACTGGTCTCCTTCCGTGATTTCAACAATCACATACTTACCGATACTGCAAATCTGCATTTCGTCCAATGCATCAATCAGGTTCTTGTAAGTAGCTTTGTCAGTCGCCTTGATAATTACGGTCGGTGTATTCTTGGCACCTTTCACTTCAGAAACTTGTTTCTTGTATTCTTCCTCCGTAATTTCCAGATTAGCCTTCTTCTGTTTCAACTCTTCCACTTTCTTCACTGCATCGTAGTTCTTGCGGAGCAAAACCTTACGGATGCCGTCAGCCGTGTAATTCGTTTCTTTCAAAGAAGTATAATCGTCATAATTCGGTTCTCCTTCGTAATAATAAAGCTTATTATCCGCATCCAGCAACATTGTAAGAGCCTGAGAAGCCTTTACCTTATTCTGCTGATCCTCGGTAATATTCTCATCATTGGTAGGCATACTGATTTCCATTGTTTGAGGCTTGCTCAACGAGGTACACAGCATGAAGAAGGTAATCAAAAGCATGTTCATGTCCACCATCGGCGTAAAGTCTACGCGGACGGCCATTTTTTTCTGCTTTGAACCTTTTCCTTTTTTGCCTCCACCATTATCTTGTATTTCAGCCATATTTTAAACTCCTTTTTTATTCGTCAGACACTTTTTTCAATGAAGTAATCAGATTGTATCTGTTTTCCTTCAAATCTTGAAGAGAACTCATTACGTTCTTGATGACAGAATAAGGAGTGCTTTGGTCAGCTTTGATGGCGATACGCAAGTCACGGTTTGTAGCACGCGCATTACGTATCCACGCCTTGAACTGGTTGTCCACACTGTCACAAGGAATTCCGTAATCCTTCAATACTTTATCCTGTTCTTCGCCCGGAAGCGAGAGGAACCATCTCATATTCTTCATCGGAACGCCGAAAGTCTGGAATACGGAAAACTTCTTAACTTCCTCGGGAGTGAATGTCAAGCCATATTCCTTTCCTACAGCTTCCAATGTAGCTGCCATATCCTGTTGCTTGTCAAGACTCATGAAAATCTTGCCACTCGGCTCGACAAGAATCTGCAGGATGTTCGTTTCCGGAATCTTGATTTCCGAAACCGAACCCGGAGTAACGACCTGTACCGGCTCTTTCTTGATGAAGTTACCTGTCAACATAAAGAAAGTAAGCAGCAACACGGTCACGTCACTCATGGCAGTCATGTCGATAAACATGGATTTCTTTTTAACTTTAACTTTACCCATAATTAACTATTTAAAAAGTTATACGTTTCGTTTACACGAGAGACTACCTCAGTCTCTTCGATTATTTATGGGTAGCGTTGAAAGTCTGTACGATAGAGAAGCCTACTTCGTCAAGGCTGTAAGTCAGTTTATCAATCTTATTAGTAAAGTAGTTATAAGAGATAACGGCCAATGCACCAGTCAAGATACCGAATGCGGTATTGATCAAGGCTTCAGAAATACCGGTTGACAACGCAACTGAGTCAGTACCACCACCAGCAGACAAAGCGGCGAATGAACGGATCATACCGATAACGGTACCGAGCAGACCGCAAAGAGTACCCAGTGTAGTAATGGTACCGATAATCGGCAAGTTCTGCTGCAACATCGGCATTTCCAATGCGGTAGCTTCTTCCAATGACTTCTGGATAGCCAATACTTTCTGGTCTTTATCCAATTCGTTGTTTTGTTCCATTTCACGGTAAGTCTGCAAAGTAGCACCTACAACGTTTGCTACAGAACCACGTTGCTTGTCGCACAATGCTTGAGCAGCTTCCATGTCATTCTTTGCCAAAGCGTCTTTGATTTGGGCAACGAATTTAACCAATTTACCACGACCGAAAGCGGCACGGATAGTGAAATAACGTTCAACACTCAAAGCCAACACAGTCAGCAACAATGTCTGAATCACCGGAACGACAACACCACCTTTGTAGATAGTACCCAACATGTTACCCGGCAGCGGATGGTTGTTCGGGTCATTGTTCATAAAGTTCGCAGGGTCACCCAAGATGAACTTGTAGATACACAATGCGATAATAAAGCATGCGATAATTACCAAACCAGCAGCTTCAATTCCCTTAAATCCTTGTTTTTTTTGTTTTTTAGTAGTTTCCATAAAATTACTTTTTAATATTAATTAGAAATTTAATTGAATGTCGGTTTCCCATTTATCAACCTGCGGCCTACGTTGCTTCCTTCCCCTATGGTTTGCGTTAACAAAGGTACCAGATAGCCACGCCGCCCCTCACGTCAATTACAGCTACAAAGAAAAGAGAAATTCATGACATATCAAAATCAAAAGCGGTTATTTTGAGCTTATTTTTAAATTTTATTTGAATATCCGCATCTATTGCTACACTCTTACTAAATTTTCCTTCCATATTTCTGCTTTAAAACACATAGCCATGAGATACTGTTCCAATTTTATCCGATAGGGTACTTGGCGTAAATCGTTTTCTTTATTATGAGTCCTGATGCCACTCACAAAAGCAAGTCGCCAGCAACGACAAGACAAAGCCTATCGCATTCTTTCCAGAGTAACGCCACAAACCGTTCCGGCACCTCAGTCTTGAAAATAAACACGCTTTACACGATTGGATACACTTGTCAGGATTTCGTAAGGTATCGTGTCAAGCATGTCAGAAAGCACGGTAACGGGAAGGCCGTCACCGAAAACTGTCACCTTATCGCCTTCTTTGCAATCGATACCAGTCACATCAATCATACAAACATCCATGCAAATATTCCCTACATAAGGTGCTTTCCGCCCATTAACCAGACAATAGGCTTTACCATTCCCCAAATGGCGGTTCAGGCCGTCGGCATACCCGATTGGAATGGTAGCGATACGTGAATCACGATGCAGTACACCTTTCCGGCTATACCCCACAGTCTCTTCGGCCGGGACGTCATGAATCTGCAGGATGGTGGTCTTCAACGTACTTACATTATGCAAAACATGATTGGTATAAGGATCGATGCCATACAGGCCAATGCCCAAACGAACCATATCGAATTGCGCGCCCGGATAGCGTTCAATCCCCGCCGTATTGCAGATATGGCGTAAAATCTTATGGCCGAACCCGGCTTGCAATTCGGCAGAAGCCCTCTCGAAAGCCTCTATCTGCCTACATGTAAACGCATCGAAACAGGAAGAATCGCTACCCACCAGATGTGAAAAGACAGAACGGGGTATGACCGCCGACTGGCGATGCAACCGTTCTACCAAAGCCTGCATATCCTTATGCGGGTCGAATCCCAAACGGTGCATTCCCGTATCTATCTTAATATGTATAGGGAAATTGGACACTCCCTCATGTTCCGCGGCTTTCACAAAATCTTCCAGGATGCGGAAACCATAAATATTAGGTTCAAGGCGGTAAGCAAACATCGTCTTGAAAGCGGTCACTTCGGGATTCATGATAATAATCGGACAGGTAATGCCCGCCTTACGCAAATCCGCTCCTTCATCGGCAACAGCTACAGCCAAGTAATCCACACGGTGTTCTTCCAGTGTCTTCGCCACTTCAAAAGGCCCTGCCCCGTATGCCGACGCCTTCACCATGCACACCAGTTTCGTGTCTGGCTTCAACTTATTACGGTAATAATTCAGATTGTCTATCAAAGCGCTCAAGTTGATTTCCAAAATCGTTTCGTGCACTTTCAGTTCCAGGTAATCGGATATTTCATCAAAACGGAAAGGACGCGCTCCCTTTATCAACACAATATCGCCCCGCAACGTCTCCAATACGCCCGATACCATCAGCTCTTCCGTTGTGCGGAAAAACTGCTTTTCCTTCAAATCGAAACGGGCGGCAGCCGCCGAGATTCCCTCTCCCACTCCAATCAACCGGTTCACTCCTCGGCTATGCACAAGTTCTGCCACCTGGCTATACAACTGCTTCCCGGATTGCCCGGTCTCTAAGATATCCGACAATATCAGCGTGCGGCGACACGCTTTGCCTTCCGAACGCCGTGCCATAAAGTCGAGCGCGATGTCCAACGAAGCAAAATCCGAATTATAGCTATCGTTAATCAGCACACACCCGTTCTTGCCGTCTTTTACTTCCAAACGCATCGCCACAGGTTCCAGCTTCGCCATCCGCGCGGCTATCGTTTCAGTCGGCACCATCAGATACAAAGCTACCGCCAAGCAATTCAGCGAATTCTCGATAGAAGCATCATCTATATAAGGTATACGGTATTCTTTAAAGAAGCCCAAATAGCGATACTTGATGGTTGTGCCGGTATCGTCCTTCTCTATTTTCTCGATGAACAAAGGGCGTTCCACATCTTTCATCGACCATGCTATTTCACGGGCGGTAAACAACGATTTGGCGACACAATTGCTTATCAGTTCGTTATCGCCATTATAAATAATCACGTCGCAATCTTTGAACAAGAGCAGTTTCTCCATGCACTTATCCTGCAACGAAGCAAAATTCTCCTGATGCGCCCCTCCGATATTTGTCAACACGCCGATAGTAGGACGAATAATCGGTTGGAGGACCTCCATCTCTCCCATCTCGGAAATACCCGCTTCAAAAACACCCAACTCGGTATGTTCATCCATCATCCATACAGAAAGAGGCACACCAATCTGTGAATTGAAGCTACGCGGCGAACGGGTTATCCGCCGTTCAGGGCTGAGCAACTGGTAAAGCCATTCCTTCACCACCGTCTTTCCGTTGCTTCCCGTAATACCCACTACCGGAACGTCAAACCGCTCGCGGTGTTTCGCGACCAGACGCTGCAACGCTTTCAGCACGTCACTTACCAGCAAAAAATTCACATCCGTGCAGCCTTTCATGGCTTCGGGCACTTCGGTTACCACAAAATTATATACACCGCGCGCATACAATTCACGAATGTATTTATGACCGTCGTTGCGTTTTGTCTTCAACGCAAAGAACAGGGTTTCTTCGGGAAAGCACAACGAACGACTGTCGGTCAGGATCCAATCAATCCGCGCAGTCCGTTCCCCTATCCGGTTCGCTCCGATAGCGGAGGTTATTTCTTCAATCGAGCTTGACATAGACTTATTTCATTTTGGACATCTAAGTACGGAAATTTTTCTTTTAACTTGTCTATGTTTAACAGTATTTGACTTAAAAAACGCTGGTATGCCTCCGAATCAGGGTCAAAAGGACGATGCTCCAATCCCTTTTTCACTTTCTCCCACGCTTGCAGAAACCGACAGGCAGCATCCGTGAAAAACGTCTGGCCGAAACATTCCCACAAGTAATCGACCGCCACCTGCGACGGATGCACCATATCATCGGCATAAAAACGATAATCACGCAACTCATCCATCACAATCTCGTAAGAAGGGAAATAAAAACACGACCGGGGATATGACTTCGTCAGTTTATCAGCAGCCAAAAGCAAGGTCGACTTACTTACCTGATTGCCGTGCATCCCGTCTTTCACATGGCGGATAGGGCTTACCGTAAACAAGAAACGTAATTTCGGGTTTATCTGATGCAGTTTCTCCATCAACGAGGCATAAACGGTTACAATTTCATCCACCTCCAACAAACGGCGCGTAAAACAGCCTTCGGGCAGTTTGTGACAATTCCCCACAATCCGTCCCGTCTCTTTCCACTCATAAATCCAGGCTGTACCCCACGTACACATCATCCACCTGGCTTTCCGCAAATATTCTTCCGCGAGGCGCAAGCGGGCATTGATTTTCTCCAGGCACGCATCGGCACTCCTTGATGAGAAAGAGCTATGGTGCATCAAGCTATACCACACACCCCCCTTTTCACGCAAGTCTACCTTATTATATATATAACCTTCCGCTACCTGCCTTGCCGCCTCCGCTATCGAATACGGATTATACAATACGCCGAAAGGATTCACATCGCACCGGAACTTATAATCCGTAAACCGTTTGCCCATGTTTTCGGCAAAACAAGACCCCCACATCATCAATACGTCCGAATGGTCAATCAATGGCACTCCCGCAGGTAAATCTACTTTTGTTCTGAATTCCATAAATCGTATCTTATAAATTCTTCCGTAATCCACCACCAGAAATCCAGCCTGAAAAACGGACATATACAGGAACAACCCGAAAACCTGGTGGAAATAAACAGCTTGTCCTACTTATCACCTATCACTGCATAGCTAACACGATTAGTAATCGTCACGCTGTACGATTAGTAATCGTTATGCCGTACGATTAGTAATCGTGCAGGACTCGCAGTTATACTGGCAAAGTTACGTAAAATATCCCAATCCCCAACAACACTCCATACAAATCACCTCCACCCGTTATTTTCGCTCCAAAAGTAAACACCTTATATATATTTATTGTATTTTTGTACCATTAATGTTGAAAAGAACCAGATGGAACACACTACATCTTACGAATTGTTGAGTAAAATAGACAGTCCGAAGGACTTACGCCAGCTTCCGCCAGAAGCGTTGCCCGAAGTATGCAAAGAGCTGAGGGAAATGCTTATCGACGAACTTTCCCGCACGCCCGGGCATTTCGGGTCTAATTTGGGAGTCGTAGAACTGACCGTAGCCCTTCACTACATATTTAATACACCTTATGACCGCATCGTATGGGACGTAGGGCACCAGGCGTACGGACACAAAATTCTGACCGGACGCCGCAACCGTTTCTGCACCAACCGGAAACTGAACGGCTTATGCCCTTTTCCATCGCCAGCCGAAAGCGAATATGATACTTTCACCTGCGGACATGCCTCCAACTCTATCTCGGCGGCTTTAGGCATGGCGGTAGCGGCAGCCCACAAAGGGGAGAACAACCGGCACGTGGTAGCCGTTATCGGAGACGGCTCGATGAGCGGAGGACTGGCTTTTGAGGGTTTGAACAATGCTTCGTCTACTCCCAACAACCTGTTGATTATCCTCAATGACAACAACATGGCCATCGACCGCAGCGTGGGAGGCATGAAGCAATACCTGCTCAACCTGCAAACCTCGGAAGGATACAACCGGCTGCGCTATGCCATCTCGCAACGACTACGGCAATGGGGCATCTTGACCGAAGAACGCAGGAAAAGCCTGCTACGCTTCAACAACAGCCTGAAATCGGTCCTTACCCAGCAACAGAACATCTTCGAAGGGATGAATATCCGTTACTTCGGCCCCGTAAACGGACACGATGTATTGGCCCTCACAAAAGTGTTGAAAGAAATCAAGGACATGAAAGGCCCCAAGCTGCTGCATATCCATACCGTAAAAGGAAAAGGATACAAGCCGGCCGAAGAAGAGGCGACACTTTGGCATGCGCCCGGACGGTTCGACAAAGGCACAGGGAAACGCATCGTAGAAGATACGACCGGGATGCCCCCTCTATACCAAGAAGTGTTTGGCAACACCTTATTAGAATTAGCACGGCAGAATGACAAAATCATCGGAGTGACTCCCGCCATGCCAACAGGATGCTCGATGAACATCTTAATGAAAGCCATGCCCGACCGCGCCTTCGATGTAGGCATCGCCGAAGGACACGCCGTCACCTTTTCCGGAGGTATGGCCAAAGAAGGATTGCTGCCCTTCTGCAACATCTATTCATCATTCATGCAACGCGCCTACGACAACATCATCCACGATGTAGCCATCCAAGGGCTAAACGTAGTGTTATGCATCGACCGTGCCGGGCTGGTAGGCGAAGACGGCCCCACCCATCATGGCGCGTTTGATTTAGCTTACCTCCGCCCTATCCCGAACATAACCATCGCCTCTCCTTATAACGAGCACGAACTGCGCCGCCTGATGTATACCGCGCAACTTCCGGAGAAAGGGCCTTTCGCCATCCGTTATCCACGCGGCAGAGGGACATTGGTTGACTGGCAATGTCCGCTTGAAGCCGTAGAAATCGGTAAAGGAAGGAAATTAAAAGAAGGCGATGACTTGGCGGTCATTACCCTGGGTCCTATCGGCAACACAGCCGCCCGCGCCATCGTCGACGCCGAAAAGCAAACCCATAAAAGCATCGCCCACTACGACTTACGCTTCCTGAAACCCCTTGACGAAACCATGCTCCACGAAATAGGGAAACGTTTCAAGCGCATCGTAACGGTAGAAGACGGTGTGCTGAAAGGAGGTATGGGGAGCGCGATACTCGAATTCTTATCCGACAACGGATATACCCCAACGGTAAAACGCCTCGGCATCCCCGACCGTTTTATCCAACACGGACCCGTAGAGGCTTTACACACCATCTGCGGCATAGACCAAACAAGTATTTATAACACACTTATCGATATGCTGAAGATATGAAAATCATCATTGCAGGAGCAGGTGCCGTAGGCACACATCTCGCCAAACTGTTGGCTGGAGAAAAGCAAGACATCATCCTGATGGATGAAGACGAAGACAGATTAGGTAAATTAGGCAACAATTTCGACCTGATGACGGTCAACATTTCGCCAACCTCTATCTCCGGACTGAAAGAAGCGGGGACAGCCAACGCCGACTTGTTTATCGCCGTCACCCCTAACGAAAGCCAGAACATGACCGCCTGTATGCTCGCTTCCGGATTAGGAGCCAAAAAGACCGTAGCCCGGATAGACAATTACGAATACCTGCTGCCCAAATACCAAGAGTTTTTCGCCAAACGCGGCGTACACTCCCTTATCTACCCTGAAATGCTGGCGGCAAAAGACATTGTGGATGCCGTAAAGATGAGTTGGATACGCCAGTGGTGGGAATTCGCCGGAGGTGCCCTGGTACTTATCGGAACCAAGATGCGTGAAACCGCCGAAATCCTCAACATCCCCCTCTACGAACTGGGCGGACGAAACATCCCCTTCCACATCGTAGCCATCAAACGAGGCAATGAAACCATCATTCCCCGAGGCGATGATTCTATCCTGCTGAATGACATCGTTTATTTTACCACCACCAAAAAGTACATTCCTTATATCCGCAAGATAGCAGGCAAAGAGAACTACGCCGATGTACGCAACGTCATGATTATGGGAGGAAGCCGCATCGCCGTACGTACCGTGCAGTATATGCCTGAATATATGCGTACCAAAATCATAGAAAGCGACTATGCACGTTGCAACCGCCTGACCGAACTGGTAGATGACAAAGTCATGATTATCAATGGCGACGGGCGCGACCTCGATTTACTCGAAGAAGAAGGAATCCGCAATACCGAAGCATTTGTCGCCTTGACGGGAAGCTCGGAAACCAATATCTTAGCCTGCCTGGCAGCCAAACGGATGGGAGTAAGCAAAACTGTAGCGCAGGTAGAAAACATCGATTACATCAGTATGGCGGAAAGCATGGACATCGGCTGTGTCATCAACAAAAAGTTCATTGCTGCCAGCCACATCTACCAAATGATGCTGGACGCCGACGTTTCGAATGTGAAATGCCTTACCTTTGCCAACGCCGATGTTGCCGAATTCACCGTCAAAGCCGGCGCACGCATCACCCGCACGCAAGTAAAAGACGCCGGACTGCCTAAGGGAGCCACGATAGGCGGACTGATACGCAACGGTGAAGGTATCTTGGTAACAGGTAACACCACCATCCAGGAAAACGACCATGTAGTAGTATTCTGCTTGAATATGATGATCAAGAAGCTGGAAAAATTCTTTAATTGACAGACTTTTCCATCGGCATCCCGACAGGATGGCAACCCAAGTTGGGCATAAAAATTATTTTCCCCTCTTTTTTATGCGGAATCGCTTCCTGTTAATTAAAAATAAATACGTATCTTTGCCTCCAGTTTTCAGACCGGTCAACAATGAAAAAACAAGCAAGCCCTACACTAATACGCTATGGACCTCTTATCTCTCCTACGATAAGAGGCGGAACGGCATGCGCCTTTTTGCCAACCGACCGTGACCGTACACAAAGAAAAGAATTATCATCAAATATCAATTTATATATATGTTTTTCACGTTTTTAGTTGTAGCTATCCTGACAGCCGTTGTGCTGGTGGTAGCGGCACTGACGATTTCAAGGCTCATATCGCCCCGCTCGTTCAACCCGCAAAAAGGTGAACCTTACGAGTGCGGTATCCCGACACGTGGACAATCATGGGTACAGTTCAAGGCAGGTTATTACCTGTTCGCCATTCTGTTCCTGATGTTCGACATCGAGACCGTATTTCTCTTCCCGTGGGCGAATATTGTGCATGAAATCGGTGCCTACGCATTAGTGTGTGTATCATTCTTCTTGTTAGTGTTAATTTTAGGCCTGGCATACGCTTGGCGGAAAGGAGCGTTGGAATGGAAATGAAAAAGCCGAAAATCCGCTCGATGGAATACAACGAGTTCAAGAACAACGATTACCTGGAACGTCTTGTCGAGCAAGTAAACCAAGATGGTGCGGGCGTTATCCTGACTACATTCGACGAATTGATTAACTGGGGACGAAGCAACTCTGTATGGGGCTTGCTGCTGGGTACCAGTTGCTGTGCCATCGAATTCATGGCCTTAGGTGCTGCCCGTTATGACATGGCGCGTTTCGGTTTCGAAGTTACGCGTAACTCTCCCCGCCAGGCAGACGTACTGGTAGTTATGGGTACCATCACCTACCGTACGGCTCCCGTCATGAAACGTCTGTACGACCAAATGGCAGAGCCGAAGTATGTAGTTGCCGTAGGTGGATGTACCATCTCCGGAGGTCCGTTCATCAAGTCGTACAATGTAGTAAACGGAATCGACAAAATCATCCCTGTCGACGTATACATACCAGGATGTCCTCCTCGTCCCGAAGCATTCTATTATGGACTGATGCAGTTGCAGCGCAAAATGAAAGTAGAACGCTACTTAGGCGGCGTAAACCGCAGTCATGCCCACGATGAAGGGACAGAAGACGAAAAAGATAAGACGAAAGGAGGTGAACAATGAAACGTGACGACGTACTGAAAATACAAGGAGCTGAAGTGTGCGCAGGAAACGCAGGCGTAATCAAACTGCCTCTCAGCGAGTTCCGTAAAGTAATGGAAGGCCTGCGCAACGACCCGCACAGCCCGATGGATTTCTTACGAGAAATCGTAGGTATGGACTGGGGCGAAGAAGGATTAGGAGCTGTTTACTTCATGGAGTCGACCGTGAGCGGCGATACAATAGCTGTCCGTACCGCAACCACTGACCGTGAACAACCGGTATTGCCTACAGTAAGCGATTTATGGAAAACCGCCCTCATCAAAGAACGCGAAGTATACGATTTCTTCGGCATCCTTTTCGAAGGACACCCCGATATGCGCCGCCTCTTCTTGCGTGAAGACTGGATAGGCTGGCCGTTACGTAAGGACTACGATATGAAATCGAATCCATTACGCCTGGACAATGAAATCAATGCCGATATCACAAAGGAATACCGCTTAATGCCTGACGGTACCCTGAAAGGCTTTGATAACAAGGTTTTCAACGAGAATGATTTCGTAGTGAGCATGGGTCCCCAACACCCATCCACCCACGGTGCTTTACGCATGCGTATTGCTCTTGACGGCGAAATAGTCAAGAAAGTAGACCCTGTATTGGGATACATCCACCGCGGCATCGAAAAAATGAACGAAAGCCTGACTTATCCGCAAACCCTCGGCATGACCGACCGTTTGGATTACTTGAGTGCACACCAAAGCCGCCACGCTTTGTGTATGTGTATCGAACAAGCGGCAGGCATCGAAATCTCCGACCGCGCAAAATACATCCGCACCATCATGGACGAGTTGCAACGTATTGACTCGCACTTGCTGTTCTACTCTTGCTTAGTATTGGATATGGGTGCCATGACCCCCTTCTTCTATGGATTCCGCGAAAGAGAGATGGTACTCAACATTTTCGAAGAGACTACCGGCGGACGCCTCATCCAACATTACAACGTCATCGGCGGTGTGCAGGATGACATCCATCCTACTTTCTGCCAGAAAGTAAAAGAGTTCATCAAGCACCTGCGCAGCGTCATTAAGGATTACCACGACATTTTCACCAACAACGTCATTGCCGACACCCGTATGAAAGGCGTAGGTATCCTTTCGAAGGAAGACGCTATTTCGTTAGGATGTACAGGAGGTACCGGACGTGCAACAGGCTGGGCAAACGATGTGCGCAAACGCCATCCGTATGGATTGTATGATAAAGTAGACTTCCGTCAGATTACTTATAAAGAATGTGACACATTCGCACGTTACATGGTGCGTATGGACGAACTGATGGAATCGTGCCGCATCATCGAACAACTGATTGACAACATCCCGGAAGGCGAATTCCGTGTAAAGACAAAGCCCATCATCAAGTTGCCCGAAGGCATCTGGACTTCAGCGGTAGAATCAAGCCGTGGAGAGTTTGGCGTGATGATCGAAAGCCACGGAGACAAGACTCCTTACCGCATGCACTTCCGTTCTACGGGTCTGCCGCTGGTACAAGCTATGGACACGATGTGCCGCGGATGGAAATTTGCTGACCTGATTGCTATCGGCGCTTCGGCAGACTTTGTCATTCCCGACATCGACCGATAAGAGAAGAAGAAACAACGTTCAAAATCAATCATTACAAATATGAACCAAGCATTTTTAGATTATTATAACCTGCAACCGCTTTGGGAAACCATCCACACTGCCCTGTGCAGCGTGATGCCCGAAGGACTTGCCATATTTTTGGAATGTGTCGTTGTAGGTGTCGTCATTATGGTATTGTATGCCGTGCTTGCCATCATCCTCATTTACATGGAGCGTAAGGTCTGCGCGGCTTTCCAGTGCCGTATCGGTCCGAACCGCGTAGGTGGCAAAGGCGGACTGCTGCAAGTGCCTGCCGATGTTATCAAGATACTGATTAAGGAAGTTTTCAAACTGAAAAGAGCCGACCAGTTCTTGTACGCCCTGGCACCGTTCTTAGTGATTCTTGCTTCTATTCTGACGTTCTCGTGCCTGCCTTGGCACAATGGCGCAGAAATCCTGCACATGAACATCGGTATTCTCTTCGTGCTGGCAGCTTCGTCTATCGGCATCTTAGGTATCCTGCTTGCCGGATGGAGTAGTAACAGCAAATATACCTTGATTGGTGCAGTACGAAGCGGCGCAATGCTTATCAGTTATGAAATATCCATTGGTATCACCGTTTTAACCATGGTAATGCTGAGCGGGACAATGGATATCCACGAAATCGTAATGGGACAAGCTAACGGCTGGAATATCTTTAAGGGACACATCGTAGCTATCGTAGCTTTCATTGTCTATCTTATCGCAGGTAACGCCGAAGCCAACCGTGGCCCGTTCGACTTAGCTGAAGCCGAACAAGAGTTGACCGCCGGATACCATACCGAATATTCAGGTATGCACTTCGGTTTCTTCTATCTGGCAGAATACCTTAACCTGTTTATCACAGCCGGAATCGCTACTACCCTCTTCTTGGGAGGCTGGATGCCGCTGCACATTGCAGGCCTCGACGGATTCAATGCCGTAATGGATTACATTCCGGGAGCTGTATGGTTCTTAGGCAAGACCTTCTTCGTCGTATTCCTGCTGATGTGGATTCGTTGGACATATCCTCGTCTGCGTATCGACCAGGTACTGACCTTGGAATGGAAATACATCATGCCGCTGTCGTTAGTAATATTACTGGTTATGGCGGTTTGCAAAGTTTATGGACTCGTTTTTTAATATAGAATAACAATGGAAAGTTTCAGCGACTATATAAAAGGGTATGCTTCAGGATTGAAAAGCTTGCTTGTAGGTCTGCGTACTTCGATGAAAGTATTCTTGGAACCGAATGTAACCGAACAATATCCTGAAAACCGTCATACCACGCTACACATTCCCGAACGCCACCGTGCACAGTTGACGATGATTCACGACGAAGAGAACCACCACCACTGTATCGCGTGCGGACTGTGTCAGATGAATTGCCCGAACGGCACCATTAAAATCACCACCGAAACACGTGAAGATGCCGACGGGAAAAAGAAAAAAGTATTGGTGAAGTATGAGTATAATCTTGGCTCGTGCATGTTCTGCAACCTGTGCGTAAATGCTTGCCCGCACAATGCAATCAAATTCTCAAACGATTTTGAGAACGCAGTATTCGAGAAAGACAAACTCGTCCTGACCCTTAACCACGAAGGTTCAACCCTCGCTAAATAACCAATAGACATGGAAATATTCTCATTTCAAAATATCGTATTCGGTGTAGTGGCACTCGCCATTGCCATCTGTTCGGTGCTCGCCGTAACAACAGGCAAACTGCTGCGTGCAGCTACCTACTTGCTGTTCGTGCTCTTTGGCACCGCGGCGGTATTCTTCATGTTGGGCTACACCTTCTTAGGTGCAGTACAGCTGATGGTATACGCCGGAGGTATCATCGTATTGTATGTGTTCTCTATCGCCTTGACCCGTTCAGACAAAGATATGAAATACAAGATGAACCGGGTTAAGCTGTTCAGTGTATTGGCAACCACCGTTGTGGGAGCCGCATTAGTACTGTTGCTGCTCTTTACAAACGGATTCGCCCTCAACGCCATTCCGCTGGGTGAGGAACTGCCATCTGTCGAAGTAGGCAGAGCACTTGTAGGAACAGACAAATATCAATTTGTATTACCTTTCGAGGTGGTCAGTGTATTGCTGCTGGCATGTATGATCGGCGGTATCCTGATAGCCAGAGAAGAAAAATAACAGGAGGCTCGACTTATGGAAATACATGTAATACATTATTTAGTAATCAGTACCATCATGATGTTTTGTGGCATTTACGGATTCTTTACCCGCAAAAACCTGCTGGCACTGCTCATCTCCGTTGAGCTCATGCTGAACGCAACGAATATTAACTTTGCCGTATTCAACCGTTATCTTTTCCCTGGACAATTGGAAGGACACTTCTTCACACTGTTCGGCATTGCCATCGCCGCAGCCGAAACAGCCGTAGCGATTGCCATCATTATTAATGTGTATCGCAATGTGAAACAAATCCTTACCGATGACATCACCGACCTGAAAGGATAACTAAAACAAATTATCGATTATGGAATATACAATTCTGATACTCGCGCTACCTGTCTTGAGCTTCCTGATACTGGGGCTGACGGGTATGTACATGAAACATCGCGTGGCGGGGCTTATCGGTACTCTGTCGCTGACAGGTGTGACCTTTTTAAGCTACCTCACTGCCTACGAATACTTCACAGCCCCGCGTACGGCTGAAGGAGTATTTGAAACGTTGATGCCTTGGAATTTCCAATGGCTGCCGTTCAACACCTCGCTGCACATCGACATGGGAATCCTGCTTGACCCGATTTCTGTCATGATGCTGGTAGTCATCTCTACCGTCAGCTTAATGGTGCACATCTACTCATTCGGCTACATGAAGGGAGAAGTCGGATTCCAACGCTACTATGCGTTCCTGTCGCTCTTTACTTTCTCCATGCTGGGACTGGTACTTGCTACCAATATATTCCAGATGTATGTATTCTGGGAATTGGTGGGTGTATCTTCTTATCTGCTCATCGGGTTCTATTATACAAAGCCCGAGGCCATTGCTGCCAGCAAGAAAGCCTTCATCGTTACTCGTTTTGCCGATTTGGGCTTCCTCATCGGTATTTTGATTTACGGTTTCTATATGGGAACTTTCACCTTCACTCCCGAACAAGAGCAACTGATGAAATGTGGTATGCTGTTGCCGTTAGCTTTGGGCTTGATGTTCATTGGTGGTGCCGGTAAGAGTGCCATGTTCCCGTTACACATTTGGTTGCCCGACGCTATGGAAGGTCCTACTCCAGTCAGTGCCCTCATCCATGCCGCAACCATGGTCGTTGCCGGTGTATATTTGGTAGCCCGCATGTTCCCGTTATTCATCGGTTATGCTCCCGGAACCCTGCATCTGGTAGCCTATGTAGGTGCGTTCACCGCTTTCTATGCAGCATCTGTAGCTTGCGCACAGAGCGATATCAAGCGGGTGCTTGCCTTCTCTACCATTTCCCAAATTGGTTTCATGATGGTAGCTTTGGGCGTCTGCACTACTGCCGACCCGCACGAGGGCGGACTGGGATATATGGCTGGTATGTTCCACTTGTTCACACACGCCATGTTCAAAGCGTTGTTGTTCCTCGGTGCCGGATGTATCATCCACGCCGTTCATAGCAACGAAATGTCTACCATGGGTGGCCTGCGCAAATACATGCCTATCACCCACATCACTTTCCTTATCGCCTGTCTGGCTATTGCGGGTATACCTCCGTTCTCAGGCTTCTTCTCGAAAGATGAAATCCTGACCGCCTGCTTCCAGTTCAGTCCGGTAATGGGATGGATAATGACCATCATCGCTGGCATGACGGCATTCTATATGTTCCGTCTGTACTACGGTATCTTCTGGGGAACAGAGAACAAAGAATTGCACGCACACCACACACCGCACGAAAGCCCGTTGTCAATGACATTCCCATTGATGGTATTGGCTGCTATTACCATTGTATGTGGTTGGATTCTTCCGTTCGGTCACTTTGTATCCGCTAACGGACACGCTTACGACATCCATCTGAATACCCAAGTGGCTGTTACCAGCATCGTGGTAGCCCTGATTGCAATCGCACTGGCTACATGGATGTACGCACGCGACAAACAACCCGTTGCCGACATGCTGGCCAAACGCTTTGCGACACTGCACCGCGCAGCTTACAAACGCTTCTACATGGACGAAGTTTGGTTGTTTGTTACGAAACGAATCATCTTCCGCTGCATCTCTACTCCGCTTGCTTGGTTCGACCGCCATGTCATTGACCAGTTCATGAACTTCATGGCATGGAGCACCAACGCTGCCGGCGAAGCTGCACAACCCATCCAGAACGGTAGAATCCAGAGCTATACCATGTGGTTCTTGGGTGGAGTTATAGTATTAACCATCATGTTATTAGTATTATGAATATATTAAGTCTTTTCGTATTAGTCCCTCTGCTGATGTTACTGGGCTTATGGATAGCCCGCAACCTGAATCAGGTAAGAGGAGTGATGGTAGCCGGCTCCAGCGTGCTGCTGGTTCTTGCCGCATACCTTACCGTTTCCTATATAGGACTCCGGAATGGGGGCGCGACCGATGAAATGCTTTTTACCGATAGCATTACGTGGTATGCTCCCTTGCATATAGCCTACTCTGTAGGTGTAGACGGTATCTCAGTAGTGATGTTGCTGCTGAGTGCCATCATCGTTTTCACTGGAACATTTGCTTCATGGAAACTGAAACCCCTTACCAAAGAATACTTCATGTGGTTCACCTTGTTGAGTACAGGTGTATTCGGTTTCTTTATTTCTACCGACCTGTTCACCATGTTTATGTTCTACGAGGTAGCATTGATTCCGATGTATCTGCTGATTGGTGTATGGGGAAGCGGCCGCAAAGAATATTCCGCCATGAAGCTGACCCTGATGCTGATGGGTGGCTCGGCATTCCTGTTGATTGGTATCCTGGGTATCTTCTACGGTGCCGGAGCTGAAACGATGAACGTAATCGAAATCGCCCACTTGAAAATCCCGACCGAATTCCAGAAAGTGTTCTTCCCGATGGTATTCTTGGGATTCGGCGTATTAGGAGCATTGTTCCCGTTCCATACTTGGAGTCCTGACGGTCATGCTTCGGCGCCTACTGCCGTATCTATGCTGCACGCAGGTGTATTGATGAAGCTGGGAGGATACGGATGTTTCCGCGTAGCCATGTACCTGATGCCTACAGGCATGGCATACTGGGGAGATTTCTTCCTGGTACTGACTACCATCTCAGTAGTTTACGGAGCATTCAGCGCTGTTGTACAAACCGACTTGAAATACATCAATGCATACTCTTCTGTAAGCCACTGTGGTCTGGTTCTGTTCGCCTTGCTGATGGCTACACGTGTCAGCTCTACCGGTGCCATCCTGCAAATGTTAAGCCACGGTTTGATGACTGCCTTGTTCTTCGCCCTCATCGGTATGATTTACGGACGTACGCACACACGTGACATCCGCCAGTTAAGCGGCTTGATGAAAATCATGCCTTTCCTGGCAGTAGGTTATGTTATCGCCGGTCTTGCCAATCTCGGTTTGCCGGGCTTGAGCGGATTCATTGCCGAAATGACCGTATTTGTCGGCTCGTTCCAACACACCGACTTCTTCCATCGCGCATGTACCGTCATCGCAACGACCAGTATCGTTATCACGGCTGTGTACATCCTGCGTGTTGTCGGAAAAATCTTATATGGCACTTGTCATAATCCGGAACACCTGAAACTGACCGATGCCACTTGGGACGAACGCTTCGCCGTCATCTGCCTTATCGTAGCAGTAGCCGGACTGGGACTCGCACCGTGGTGGGTAAGCGATGTCATCAGCACGAGTGTCGAACCTATCATTTCACAATTAATACATTAATCAAGACACACTATGGATATAAGTGCAATATTCTCTGCCATGCAGGCAGAAATCAGCTTGGCAGTCATACTGATTATCGTATTGCTTGCCGACCTGATATTGAAACAGCCTAACCACAAGGCGTTGCAAGGTTTGGCTTGCGGGCTTTTAGTGGTACAAATCGCATTGAACATCATCCCCGTGACGGGCGAGGCTTTCGGAGGTATGTATCGCACCACTCCGATGGCTTCCATCGTCAAGACCGTATTGGCAGCAGGTACGCTACTCGTCTTCATGCAGGCCGATTCATGGATTAACCGTGAAGACACACGCCACAAGGCAGGCGAATTCTACGTACTGACGCTCTCTACCCTGCTGGGTATGTATTATATGGTAAGTGCCGGCAGCTTCCTCCTCTTCTACGTAGGCCTGGAACTTGCCAGCATCCCCTTGGCTTGCCTGATAGCTTTCGATAAATACCGTCGCCAAAGCGCGGAAGCTGGAACAAAGTTCATCCTGAACGCCATGTTTTCTTCTGCCTTGATGCTTTACGGCTTGTCATTGGTTTATGGCACATGCGGAACCATGTATTTCGACGACCTGCCCGCCTTACTGACCGGCACGCCGCTTCAAATCATGGCTATGGTATTCTTCTTCGCTGGCTTAGGATTCAAGTTGAGCCTGGTACCGTTCCACATGTGGACTCCCGACACGTATCAAGGTGCTCCTACCAGCATCACAGCTTACTTGTCTGTCATCTCAAAAGGTGCAGCTGCTTTTGCGTTGATGAGTATCTTGGTGAAAGTGTTCGGTCCGATGATTGACAATTGGAGCTTCTTGCTGTCGGTAGTCATCGTAGTGACCATCACCATCGCCAATATCTTTGCTATCCTGCAGCACGACCTGAAACGGTTCATGGCTTACAGTAGTATCTCGCAGGCAGGCTACATCATGCTGGCTGTATTGGGAGCTGACGGACAAGGCATGGCATCGTTGGTTTACTACGTCATCGTTTACATCGTTGCCAACTTGGCTGTATTCGGTGTCATCACTACCGTAGAACAACACAACGGCGGCCGTGTAGACCGAGAAGCATACAACGGTTTCTACCAGACCAACCCGCACCTGAGCTTCATCATGACACTGGCACTTTTCTCATTGGGAGGTATCCCGCCGTTTGCCGGTTTCTTCTCGAAGTTCTTCGTATTCGCTTCGGCATTCCATGCCGGACACTGGCTGGTAGTATTCCTGGCATTGGTGAACACCATCATCTCACTGTTCTACTACCTGCTTATCGTGAAAGCCATGTACATTACGCCGAACGACAAACCGCTGCCTACATTCCGCAGTTCGGCCATGACACGCGCTTGTCTGGTCATCTGCCTGTTGGGCATCGTTCTGTTAGGTATTTGCAGCAGCGTATTCAATACATTGAGCGAAGTAGCTTCTTTGTAATTACGCCCAAATAAAAACGAGAGGCACAGGATTTTCATCAAATGCGAAAATCTTGTGCCTCTCATTTTTATGAATCACCGATAATCAAACTGATTTCCTTTCACAATTTCTCATTCAACAATAACAACCTTGCAAACACTCAAACCCCTGTTTCCTTTCTTTTAAATATTTAATCACGACAAATTACTGATTATGAAGACTATACACTAAATACGCCCATATAACAAATAAAAAAAATAGAGAAATATTTTGCACATATCAAAAAAAGCACTACCTTTGCATCCGTTATCGAAAGACAACGATACAGAATCGGAATGTAGCGCAGTTGGTAGCGCACTACGTTCGGGACGTAGGGGTCGGGCGTTCGAGTCGCCTCATTCCGACAGAGCGATGGAAGAAGCAATTCTTTCATCGCTCTTTTTTTATAGATAGTTGAAAGACATTGGCAGAATACGAGGTCAGCGGATATTTCCAGTGGAAATGATTCGTTTCATTACATAACTGCATTGCCGACACGATTAGTAATCGTCAGGCTGTACGATTAGTAATCGTCACACTGTACGATTACTAATCGTGTCGGTCAAGCAATTATATTGCATCCGCCTGTGAATATATATACTCCTCCGGCAAAGCCAGTAGTATCGTTTTTTAATACACTACCGATTGCGGAATTCATGAATATAATCACTCGGGCAATTCTACTACACCTACTTTTTTCTTTCCGTTCATCTTAACCGTAAGCGGGCGGTCGAAATGCACCCAACGGATAAACTTCGTTTCTTCCACAGCAGGCATACCGTTGAGCAAAGCTTCGTTGAAAATACCGTCATCGCAATACGTATTGATGGTGAAATAGCCTACACCGAATGATGTCAGGTTCTGGAAAAAGTGCGTACCCTGACTAGGGTCTACCCGATAATTGGTCAGCCCAGCCTCAACAATGACACGGGCAGCCGAAATATTGGGCCATTTTACCGGAACACCCAACCATGTATCGCTACTTCCCCATCTGCCCGGACCTACCAAAACGTAATGCTTCCCTTCGTCAAGGAAACGCTTGTTCAACTTCTCAATATCGTAGGCTATCAACTGGTTGTTCGAAGCGGTATAGCCTTCGGTCTTCACGTAAATCACGTCCTGAATGCCATCCATGACACCCTGTCCCAACGAGTTTTCACTTTTAAGCAGCAAACGTTCTTCGGGAATCGCCTCAAGGTCTTCTTCCAAATCGGCTTTCATATCCACCATCGGACGGATTTGCAAGAGATAGAATATGCCGCTCTTTTCTTTTGCGTTCAGGTTGACCGCAAACTCGATTTCTACCGGACGGCGCATTTCTCCTTGCCCGTATTTCTGCACCAGTTGAAGGATGCGCGGCAAAGGAAACACATCATGCTGGAGGATGTTGGCAAAGGTGATGACTTTCCGCCCGCCTGGATAGATACCGTCACGGATAACCATATCGTAAGGGTCGTATGTGGATGCTATGTAATTCAACGAGCCGTCTGCTTCGGCATCCTTTACCGATAGCTTTAACAGGTTGAATCCATCATCCAGCGAGAAATCGTGCCCCAGGTTCTTCAAGTCGAGCGCATAGAAACGGGTTTGGGTTTCGCGCAATGCCATTTCCATTTCACTGGTTTGAAGCACTTTGTCGGGATGGTAGGGACAAACACGCAAGGTCAGTCCGCCATCTACGATATACTTACCCAGCCCCAATGCCAGGCTGACCGTTCCTTCCTCAGCAAGCTCATCGTTTATCGGATAATAGTTGACAGAGCGCGCCACTCCGGATATGGTAGGATAATAGCGGTCGCCATATTGCGTGCCGACTACCTCCTGCAAGATAACCGCCATCTTTTCCTCGTCTATCACATTGCTGGTAGCTTGCATATATGCCTTGCTGTCTTTGTAGAACACCGAAGCATAAACGCCTTTTATCGCGTCGCTCAACATCCGAAGACGTTCGTACTTATCATCCATATAAGGAATCATATACGTAGAATAGATTCCCGCAAAAGGCTGGTAATGTGAGTCTTCCAACAAGCTGGACGAACGGATGGCAATAGGTGCCTTCACCACATCGAAGAAAGCGAAAAAGTCTTCCACCAAACGGTCGGGCAGTTTGGCGCGCAGGAAAGCACGTAAGATTGCCTCGTCATCGGCATCACTCAACGCTACCTGATACAACTGATTGGTCTCCATAAACTCATCGAAAACATCCGTACAAAGCACCACCGTCTTCGGAATCTCAATGACCGCATTCTCGAATTCCTCAAACTCGGGATGACGCTTAATCATATTGTCGATAAAAGCCAGGCCTCTTCCTTTACCTCCCAACGACCCGTCGCCGATACGTGCAAAATGCGAATAACGGTCGAAGCGGTCGCGCTGAAAAACAGCCACCACGCCTTGATTCTTCATCTTGCGGTATTTTACGATAGCTTCGAAAATAATCTGACGGTGTGCGTCAAGGTCTTGCAACGACTCCCACGTAATTTGCTTTAAGAACTCGGCTACGGGAAAGATAGCACGCGAATATAACCAACGGGACATGTGGTTCCGGCTAATGTGATACAGAAGCGAATCGGCAGGAATCGTGAATATAGCATTCTGCAGGTCTTTCAGGTTATGCACACGAGCTACCTCTTCTTTCGTTTTCGGATTGCGAAACACAAAATCGCCAAAGCCGAAATGCTCGGAAACCGCCTGGCGCAATTCAAGGCTCATCTTCTTCGAGTTTTTGTCGATGAACTGGGCATGGATATGGTCGGCAAACTCCCGGTTCGCGATTTCGGCAGACTGTAATATCAAAGGTATGAAAGGACTTTGGCTACGCACCTCGGTAAGAAAACGAACCCCAGCCTGCGGATCGATTTTTCTTCCACTCGGGAAACGCGCGTCGGATACAATTCCTAAAATATGGTTCTTATACCTATTATATAAATCGATGGCCTCCTCATAACTGCGTGCCAACACAATTTTAGGACGCCCACGCATACGCAACGTTCGCTGGTGCTCATTTAACGCCTCGGTAGCGAACTCCTGGCTTTGGCGCAACACAAACTTATATAGATTAGGCAAGACAGAAGAATAAAAGCGGACTGAATCTTCCACCAAAAGAATCATCTGCACTCCCACTTCTTTAATGTCGTGCTCCAAATTCATCTTGTCTTCTATCAATTTAATGATAGACACTAACAAGTCGGTGTTCCCCAGCCAGCAGAACACATACTCGAAAATACTCAGGTCTTCGTGTTCCATCCGTTCCCGTATGCCGTGCGAGAAAGGCGTCAGCACCACCAAAGGGATATGGGGATACTTTTCTTTTATCTGCCTTGCGATATCGAACGTATCGCTGTTATCCGTACCCGGCATACAAATAACCAGTTCGAAGCGAGTATTCTCTAACTGCTTCCAGGCATCTTCTTCGGTGGAAACCTGCGTGAAGCGGGGCGGATAGCGAAGGCTAAGGTTCATATACTCGATAAATATCTTCTCGTCAATGCGTCCATCGTCTTCCAACATGAAAGCATCATACGGATTTGCCACCAACAACACATTGAATATGCGCTTCGTCATCAGGTTGACGAATTGGGTGTCTTTAAAATAGAGTTGATTTAATTTTAACTTATTGAGCATAGCTTTCGGATTTACGCTTTTATTTATCTAACAAATTACGGCATTTCTCTTGATTTATGCAACTTATCTTGCGACAAACTTTACCTCGCTATCCTGACGCGTCCGTCGCACTTTAACTTTTTATCACTTTCAATGCACAAATTTCCCCAAAAACATTTTGCCAATCCATCGAAAACACTACCTTTGTAGTACAAAAACATTTCATTTTGTCAGACCTTAAATATAAGTAGTCATGAACATCAATCAAATTATGTCATCGCTGGAGGCCAAGCATCCGGGTGAACTCGAATATTTGCAAGCTGTAAAAGAAGTACTGCTCTCTATTGAAGACATTTATAACCAACATCCGGAATTTGAAAAGGTTTCATTGATTGAGCGTTTGGTAGAACCCGACCGCATCATTACGTTCCGTGTGCCTTGGGTAGACGATAAAGGCAAAGTGCAAGTCAACTTAGGCTACCGGGTACAGTTTAACAATGCTATCGGCCCGTATAAAGGAGGTATCCGTTTTCATGCGTCGGTCAATCTCTCCATCTTAAAATTCTTAGGATTCGAACAGACATTCAAGAATGCATTGACTACATTGCCGATGGGAGGCGCGAAAGGAGGTTCAGACTTCTCTCCTCGTGGAAAGAGCGAAGCCGAAATCATGCGTTTCTGCCAAGCCTTCATGCTGGAACTATACCATCATTTAGGTCCCGACATGGACGTACCGGCCGGTGATATCGGTGTAGGCGGACGTGAAGTAGGCTATATGTTCGGCATGTACAAAAAGCTGACTCATGAGTTTACGGGAACATTTACGGGCAAAGGCTTGGAATACGGCGGCTCGCTGATTCGTCCTGAAGCGACAGGATTTGGCGGACTGTATTTCGTAAAGCACATGCTCGACAGAAAAGGCATCGATATCAAAGGCAAGACCATTGCCGTATCGGGTTTCGGGAATGTGGCATGGGGTGCCGTCACAAAAGCCAACCAATTAGGTGCGAAAGTTGTAACTTTATCCGGGCCGGACGGATATGTTTATGACCCCGACGGAGTGTGTGGCGAAAAGATAGATTATATGCTCGAACTTCGTGCTTCGGGCAATGACATAATAGCTCCGTATGCCGAAAGATACCCGAACGCTACCTTCTATCCGGGACACCGCCCGTGGGAAGTAAAGGTAGATATTGCACTTCCATGCGCCACCCAAAACGAATTAAATGGCGAAGACGCTTGTAATTTGATAAAAAATAACGTACTTTGCGTCGGCGAAATATCCAACATGGGATGTACACCAGAAGCGATTGATGCGTTTATAGCCAATAAAGTGATGTATGCACCGGGTAAAGCCGTAAATGCAGGCGGTGTAGCCACATCAGGACTGGAAATGAGCCAAAACGCTATGCACATCAGTTGGACGGCACAAGAAGTAGATGAAAAGCTGCATCAGATTATGCACAACATCCACGAACAATGTGTAAAATACGGCACAGAGCCTGACGGTTATATCAATTATGTGAAAGGAGCGAACATTGCCGGATTCATGAAAGTAGCCCACGCCATGATGGCCCAAGGCATCGTATGAAATTAGAAGAGATTAACAATATATCTCGTTTAGTTGTATTTGTATTTTGTATTGTAGATGCGCTGTCCGCCTGTGAAGGTAGACAGCGTTTTTTTTTGACTACAACAATTCTATTCCCTTTTCAGACAAGCCTGTTACTTGCGGTATAATAGACACAGATACGCCAAAACCCGCATTGTCACACATCAAAAGTTTAACAACCTATCAAGCCACAGAATATAAGCATTATTTTCCTTCCTCTGAAGTTTTACATCAAACCATCTCCCAAGAAACGGCAAGACACAAAAAACAGATTTTCATTTCAAATCGTAACAAAGTAGAAGTAAACAAAATCAGAAAGTTGCGTTGTATACAACAAAAAAACTTTTCTTATAATACCCATTTATGAAAAAGATAATCATCCTCATACTCTTGTGTTCAACGATAGGATGCACAGAAGAACAATGTTTGACTCCTATCGGAAACCGTGTCGTTATCACAGGCAATCAATTGCAAGACTCCGGAAGAAGCGGCGAAGAAAAACACACGCTGGAAGAAGGCGACCCAATCTCTTTCTTCAGCCAAGGAGGCATCGAAGCAAACAACGTACAGCTTACTTATTCTAACGGCGAATGGCAGCACGAAAATATATTAAAATGGAATGAATCGGGAGAAACTGCCATACTGACTGCCTATTATCCTTATGCAGCATCGGCTATCACCGATTTTTATGAAAACGGACAACTGAAGGACATTTTATATACCCACCAGGAAGTGGAATACGGAAGACGGATAACGCTTCAATTCGGACATCTTTTCTCCAAAGTGACTTTCGAGGCCGAAGAAAACCTTAATCAGCAGATAAAACATATCACCTTTACCCCTTCCGCACGCATCGAAAGCCTCGACCCGTTTACAGGAGAAATCACTTTAACGGATACTCCGGCTTCAACATTCCAAATCGCCAACCAGCCCGATGGCATTTACTCTTTCCTTATTCCGCCAGCCGAAAACACGTCCGTCCATATCGTCCTTACTACAGAACAAGGCGAGCAAACACTGACCACTTCACCACAAACTTTTGAATCGGGACGACAATACAACTACCACTTCATTATCAAAGAAAAAGAAAAAGGCATCTATACCGCCGAAGATTTTATCGCCTTTACCCACCTGATTAACGGGATGAAATACAATGAAAGAAGTTTGGACGAATTCGGAACCTCGGAGAACGGCATAACGACATACTACCTGCGCAATGACATCACATTTAATGAAGAGGAAAGTATGAAAGTACAACCGATAGGTATCAAATCAAGGAAATTCGGAAAAAGCGTAGCTTTCGAAAACATATTCGACGGACAAGGACATTGTTTATCCGGCCTACACCAAATCATGACACCGCAAGACATCTCACATCATGGTTTATTCAGCGACATTGCGTCTACAGCCATTATAAAAAACCTTACCATCAAAGATTATGTCTATGCCAAACCTTCTTCTATAGATTATTATTTTTATGAAGGAGTTTTAGCCGGCTACAATGAAGGAGGAGATATTATCAATTGTCACATCCAATCATGTACAATAGGAAATGATAATGCCGGATATGCCGGATATGCCGGAGGTATAACAGCAATCAATGAAGGCTGCATCCTAAACAGTTCAGTCAGTGACATCCATTTCTTAGGGAACAATAAAATCAGTGGCGGATTGTGTTATGAGAATAAAAACAGTATCGTAAACTGTTATGCTACCCAATGTGATTTTGATAACAATATCATGGCCGGCGGCTTATGCTACAATTCATCAGGAAACGGTGAACTCATCAATTGTTACCTTCATACCTCTCCTCCTAAAACAACTAAATTCGGAGCATTTACAAACACTGCGGGAAGCAATTTGACTCTCAACCAATGCTATTATGCAGAAGATTCTAATTTTAAGCCTGTTTATAAAGGTGCTATAAACCTCAATCACATACATACGTTCACTCCCGACTTTATTGTAACAGGAACCGGAGAATCCCTCCTCGACGCTCTGAACGGCTGGGTAGACAACAACCAAAAAGCATACGACTTCCAACTCCTGAACTGGCAAGCAGGAGATGAAAATGTCCCCTGCATCCATTGCCAGCCATGACACTTGTTCACGCAAACGATTGCAACAGATTTTATAGTCAATCAGAAATGGATTGCGAAAAATGGAATGGAACGCAGAGACGCA
>URCM01000013.1 GCA_900546355.1 uncultured Bacteroides sp. | reverse complement strand
ACGGGATGCCTCCGTCTACCGACACATCCACTTTAAGCTGCTGGTCGGGACCGCTTACCGTGGCTTGTTGTGCCCATGCGGAAGACGCTCCCAACGCAAGAATGAATAAAAATGCCTGTTTCTTCATGGTGCTTGATGCTATTGTTAAAACAAATTAATTTGTATATCCCGGATTCTGTGTCAGGTTCGGGTTTTTTTCTATTTCAGACCGTGTAATCGGTAACCAATACATCTTATCATCCCATAAACGGTTTCCTCCTACGTCACTTCTTAAGTCAGACACTTCGTAGGTTTTATGTCCGTCTGGATAAAGTTTGACGGTAATGGCATGCATGGTTCTTCCCAAATATTTATCAGCTTCTTTCCAACGGCGTACATCATAATAACGATGTTCCTCGAATACTAATTCAATACGGCGTTCATGCTTTATATCTTCCAATAATTGAGCTCCTGAAGAAGTAATATCGGGCATACCGGCACGATTGCGAACCTTGTTTACCGCTGTGCGCGCTTTGGTTTCATCTCCTGCATGATACCATGCTTCGGCTTGATTTAGATACAGTTCTGCCATGCGTATCCAAATCCAATTCTTGGCACTGAAATTATACGAATTGCCTACATAACTTTCATCCATGAATTTTTTCATATTATATCCTGTGGGTGAAGTGTTCCAGTCATCACGTCCGTATCGGGTATCTTGACCGCCTCCTGTTTCATTGCCGTTGGCGTCCACCGTAAAGTAGGTCTCTAATGTTCTTTCTTTCCACGGTGCTCCATCGTAAAGAATGCTTGCATAAAAACGCGGGTCGCGGTTTTCGTAAGGAGAAGCGGACATTTCCGGATTGGCCCAATTGAAAGGTTCAGCGTGGGTGAAGTCTGCATCTACCACTTCATAATCATCTACCAATTCTTGGAGCGGACAATTTCCTCCCCAACCTCCCCAACCATTCGGGAAGTTCCATTGCTCCAAGGAAGACAGGTTTTCTCCCAGATTGCTGGCGGTGCCCATACGGGCGAACAAGACTTCTGTATTGGTAGAAGTGTTGTCAAGGAAAATGTTCTGGTAATTGATAGCCAAGTCATCTGCATTTTTCGATGTTGTTTCCAGCAATTTATAACCGGCAGCTTCAGCCGCAGCTACGGCCGCATCTGCTGCATCTGCCGCTTTTTGCCAACGATTGGGGTCAGGATTAGTGTAACCTATTTCCGGCATCGTTACATTTTCATTCATCAACGGGCTTGCCGCATAAAGCAAAATTCTTGATTTTAAGGCTAACGCAGCCACACTCGTTGCACGTCCGTAATCATTGCCGCTATAACTTGCGGGTAATTCTTCGGCTGCCTGGTCTAACTCCGATACCATAAAATCTACACAATCTTTATACGAGGCACGTACTTGTCGTTTGATTTCATCTACATCATTAATCGTGAAACTTTTGGTGATTAAAGGCACACCTCCCCACCGTGTGATTAAATCATTGTATTCGAAAACGCGTAAGAAACGAACTTCACCTTTCAAGCGGTTTTTTAGTTCTTCATCGGTAAAAGGAACATTATCGACACGTTCGAAAAAGATGTTGCAGTTTGTGATATTGTTCCACTTGGTTGACCACGAACGATTGTCCCAACCATACCATCCGCCGTTCATGCGCCCTAAATCACTGGGGCTTACACGGGCGAAATTGTGGACTTCACAACCGCGTAACCAAGTCAGTTCTGTTTCGTCTACAATCGAACTTTGCATGGATTCTGTCCATCCATGTCCGACTTGATTATAGCGGGAGTTGACGAAAGCCTGTACCAATGCAGGATCCGACCATAACTGGTCTTCACCGATTTCGGTCAATGGAGCCTTATCCAGAATATCTGAACAAGAAAACATTGCAGGAGCTGCAAGTGCTCCTATAATCATATATTTTATCAACGGGTTTTTCATATCGCATTAAAGATTTTAGAATGTTACATTAATTCCAAAGTTGTATACTTTTGACTGGGGCGTGTTCCATGCAGCCCATCCTTGACTGTTCTCCTGAGTTTCCGGGTCTATATTCTTTATCCCTGTAATAGTAAATAAGTTATAGCCGCTTAAAGAAAGTCGTACTGCAGTAAGCGGAGTCTTTTTCAGCCATGATTTCGGAAAATCATATGCCAGTTCGATGCTTTTCAGGCGCAAATAGGAAGCATTGTCCAGCCACATGGTGTTCCGGTAACTGCCGGCACCGGTCACGGTTGCATCCCGATTATAAGTCCTGGGATATTCAGCGTTTATATTATCTTCAGTCCAACGGTTCTCATAAAAGTCTTTTGTGAAATTACCGATTGTTCCTGCTTCCATAAATGTATATTGCCAGACTTGTGCGGCACCTTGCCACAGCATATTCAAGCTCCAGTTTTTATAACTTGCGCCTAAATTGATGCCATACATGATGCGGGGAACGGCCGGTTTGTCCTGACGGACTTTATCATCCCCGTCAATGACCCCGTCTTTATTTATGTCTTTGAACCGTACATCACCGACGCGAGTTTCTGCCAGATGCGGATAAGCGTCTAATTCTTCTTGCGTACGGAAAATACCGTCTGCTTCATACATCAGATACATATCCCCGTTTGTCCCGATAGACAATCCTGTGCGGCGTTGCCAAGGCAATGTCTCGGCAGGTTCATCTATGAAATCAATCGTGCTATGGTTATAGGTGAAGTTTCCGCTTGCCATTACCCGCCAATCTTTATTGATTTGTTTGGCAAATCCCAATGTAAGTTCGGTACCTATATTGGAACAAATACCGATATTTTCGTCTGGGAGGGTTAAGCCTGCATATTCGGGGATTGCCGCATTACGGGTTGCCAGGATGTTGTTACGTTTTGTTTTGAAGAAATCAGCTTCAAAATTGAAATATCTTAAGAACTTGGCTTCGATGCCGACATTATAGGTGTTAGCGACTTCCCATGTAATATTCGGGTTGGCAGTACGCAATAACCAGAGGCCGTTGTTAATGACGCCGCCATTCAGTATGGCCGGATTGTCATACGTATAGGCGGTCATATATTGGAAAGCGTCTACTTTATCGTTACCCATCTGTCCCCATGATGCGCGGATTTTCAGATATTCCATCCACTCTACATGTTCTTTCCAGAAATCTTCTTCAGAGATTCTCCAGCCGACTGACACGCCGGGGAAGAAACCGAAACGGTTTCCTTTCGGGAAGTTTTCAGAACCATCATAACGCCAGTTGAACTGGAACAGGTATTTTCCTGCATAGTCGTAATCCAGACGTCCGAAATAATTCATGCGTGCCGTCTCGCTGGCTTTTCCGTCATTTGTCGCAGAATTGGCGTCTCCGGCAAACAGCTCATCCAGGGAAGAAGATATGAAGTCCTGGCGGCGTGCCTGCATATAGTCGTATCTGCTTTTATATTGCTCATAGGCGACAAATACGTTCAAGTTATGCACATCGTTGAATGTACGCTTGTAGTTCAAGCGGGCGTTCATGGTGATGCCTAATGTCTGATGCATGTTCTGGTCCAAGATGTTTTGTCCCTGTTCCTGGGGTTGGTAAGTATCCCCGGTTTGTTGGTACAAGTAATATTTCTTTTGGAAATTCTTGTAGAATACGTCTGCACGGTCGATATACAAGCCGGCATCGATAGACAGGCCTTCCGTTATCCATGGCAAATCCCAATGAAGCGTTAAGTCGGCATTCAGATACGATTGGCGGTCGCGCTGATAACCTGATGTTCCGTCCACTCCTGTAGCTGGAGAGAAATTATCTTGCGAGGAAGATACGTTTCCATAATTGGTACCGGGAAACCAGATATTCACCATTGGATTGTATTTTAGCAGATAACGCCAAATATCTTCCGAACCAGTGATGGGTGAATTACGGTTCTCCTGACGGAATGCCACATTCAACCCCACTTTTATGTCTTTATGTGGAGTAAAGTCAATATTGGTACGGAAGTTGTACTGGCTATAGTTACTTGCGCTGTTTTTATAATAGTTGTCTTGGTATTTATAACCTAAGGAAGCGTAAAAGCTGATGTACTTTCCGCCGGCAGAAGCAGACACATTGTGTTGGGTGAGAATCGCTTGTTTTAACATGGCATCCAGTGCGTTCACATTGGGATAATTCAACGGGTCGCTTCCATCTTTGAATTTTTGTATGTCCTCATCCGAATAGCTTCCCGGAGTTATCTCATTCAGCAATTCTGCATATTGCCACGATTCGCACATGTCGGGCAATATGGTAGGCGAACTGATACCCACATTTCCATTGTAATTAATGGTAATCCGGTCTGAAGTGCCTCGTTTGGTTGTTACAAGAACCACACCGTTGGCGGCACGTGAACCGTAGATAGCTGCCGATGCGTCTTTTAAGATGGTGATGCTTTCTATGTCATTGGGGTCAATCCGTCCTAAACTTCCGGCGCGGTCTGCCACTCCGTCTACTACAATCAACGGAGAAGCGTCTCCGGTCGTACTTGCTCCGCGTATCAACAATCCCGCATCGTCATAACCCGGCTCGCCGCTGCGGTTGTATGAAATCAACCCTGGCAAACGTCCTGCCAATGTGTTGGTAATGTTTGGCGTAGGTACCTTTGACAAATCGCTTCCTTTGGTGCTTGCCATAGAGCCCGTAACCGACACTTTCTTTTGCGTGCCATATCCGACCACTACGACTTCGTCCAGGTTTTTTGCGTCTTCGTGCATGGTGATTCTTGCCAGGTCTTTATCGTTGGCTTTCAGAGACAACGTTTCATAACCAATGTACGAAATGTCCAAAGTGGCGTTTTGAGGCACATCCTTTAATACATACTTTCCGTCTAAATCTGTAATCGTGCCATTATTCGTCCCTTTGACAATCACGCTGGCCCCGATTACCGGCTCATTGTTTTCATCGACGATGACACCCGATACGGTTTTGACAGGCACTTTTCCTTGCGGTTGCTGCCTTGCCGGACTGGTTTTCAAGAATACCTTTTGCTTTCCGATTTCAAAGGTAATGTTGGTTCCGGCGAAGAGTCGTCTCAGGACATCCGCCAATTCTTCTTGGTTGGCGCTTACGCTTACAATTTTTTCAGGATTTACCGCTGGTCGGCTATAAGCTACCGATAACCCTGTTTGCTGGGTTATTTCGTTGAATACAGTCTCCAGTTTTACTTTCTGGAGATTCATGGTTACTTTTTGGGCATACACAGAGAACCCGGATGCCGCACAGAAACATAAGGCAAAAAGAAATCTGCGTTTCATGAATTAGATTTTAAATGATTAAACATTAAATTGCTTTTCTATTGATAGACACATGAAACGTGGTAAAGTATGAGTGGCAAAAAGATTTTTTTTCTTTTGCTTTGTCTTTTTTCCTTCCCGGCTATCAGGCGGAGCACTCTGGTTCGTTTTTATTTGCTTGTGGCTTTTACCGTTATCAGTCTTTCTTTGGCATCATATTCGAATGTCAGCGGCGTGATTTTTTCCAAGTCGCAGAGCACGTTTTCCAATATCGTATGTTCGGAAGTCAGTGTTATCAATAAGTCTTGAGGCATTTCTCCTATGATTTCGAAATTTACATTATACCAGCGGTGAAGTTTGGTCATGACTTCCGACAAGGGGGCATCGCTGAAGGCTATGATATTTTGTTTCCACATCGATAAATAATGCATATCTCCTCTTTGCAGGATTTGGCAAGCGTTGTGTTTCTTGTCATAAACCGCCTGCTGTCCCGGCAATACGGGCACTTCTATTTCGGAAACCAGATGCATACAAATCTTTCCTTCGTCCAAAGATACTGTAATTTTATCCTCGTCCGGATAGTCCTGTACATTGAATGAGGTGCCTATGACATGGATGGAAAGATTGTCCAGATGTACGATAAACGGGCGTTTCTTATCTTTTGATACCTTGAAATATGCCTCTCCTGAAAGTTTCATTTCACGGGACCCTAATCCGAATTTCTTGGGATAACGCAGACGGGTGTCGGAATTGAGGTAAACTTTCGTCCCGTCTTGAAACATCATCTGCAAGCGTTCGCCTTTAGGAACATAAATCTCTTCATAGCCTGCATTGCCAAACAAATCTACCCTGGAGTCTAATTGATAATACAAGCCTAACAATAAAATGAACGGAAGCAATACTGCCGCCGCACGGAAAAGCATACGGCGTACATGATGCCGGTGAATCTGCCTCTTAATCCGTATCCAGACTTCCTCGGAAGGTATCGCGTGGGGTACGTACAGCTCTTCATTACCGGGATGTATCGACCGTGCGTCCTGGTCGAAAGATTCGGACAGATAAGCTGCTCCGGCATCGGTAGCAAACCAACGAACCACTTTCTTCGCATCTTCTTTAGAGGCTAATCCTGCCAATACATCCTCTATTTGTTTATCTGTGGGTCTATCCATATTTCTTATCCTAAATTTTTACTTCATTGACACCCTATCGTGTTCCAAGTATCAGTGAGACAACCATTATTAACAATTTAAGCAATTCCTTCCGCAATATCTTCAAGGCTTCCTGATAATGGGATTTCACCGTATTGACCGAGATATGCAAGCGTTCGGTATCTCTTGGTTTGACATATCTTCACGCATCTTCATCAGGCAGACTTCTTTCTTTTGGGGAGGGAGTTTGCCTAGTGCTTCGTAGAATAAAGACATCTGCTCGCGTTTTTCCAGCTTTTCCACCAAATCGTCTTCATATTCCGAAGTCTGTTGTGCCATCTCATACGCTTTTTCTAATGCGGTATTCTCGTTCCGTATCAGATTCAGCACATGGTTTTTTGCCATGGTGAACAGGAAGTTCTTCAGGCTGATTCCGATATGTAGTTCTCTCCGGTATTCCCATAGTTTGACAAAGACATACTGCACCACATCTTCTGCTCTCGCCTTATCCAGCAAATAGCGGTAAGCCAATACATAAATCAGCTTATTGTATCGTTCGTATATAACCGTGAAGGCTTTTTCATCGTTTTTCTGTATACGAACGAATAATACATTATCAGGGATAAGTCTGTCGGTTGACTTGAACATGGCTCTTTTTTATTTATTCGCTTGCTTTTTCTTTGCGTTTTCGGGTTGGCGGTTCTCTCTGCAAAATTATAAAAAGGAGAGGAATGTGCCAAGTGGAAATTCCTGAAAATGCGTGGAAGGGAAGAGAAAAAGTTTTTCAACATCGGTGGAAAACTTGTCAACAGATGGTTGAAAACCTTATTGAAACAGGTCTGTATGCGTTTACAGGCTGTGGATAACGGGAAATGGAAGCGGTGGACAAATAAGGATGCTCCTTGCCAGAATCAACTGATTAGGGAAATGTAATAATAGTTTCGGCTTGTTGATTTGTATTGAAACTAAAGTTTTAGTGCACTGAAACTTTAGTTTCTATGCTCTAAAACTTTCGAAACAGTTAATTGACCTGTTCGGCCGGCCTGATTGGGTGGAAAATATCTTCGTTTGCAGGGTTGCATATATGCGTGTTTTTATTTATATTTGCTCACATGATTGATAAAAATGATGCCTATGAAGAAATCTTATGATAAGGCTTATATAGTCTTTTTTCTTATCGGTTTTGTACTGCTGGCATTAGGCATAGGCGGATTCGTTTCGCTGGGAATGGTATTGAAAGACTGGACTCCTGCCCGTGGCGTGGTAGAGCGGGTAGAGTCGAGACGGATATACCAATACCGCAAAATGCGGTGGGAACACCGGGTCGACGTGCGTTATGAGACGGCGGAGTTCGGCGAAATGAATACTTGGAAGAAGGTCTATTTGACTATCGGCATGAAGGAAGGCAATGAGATAGCCTTGCTTTACAATCCTGATTACGTGCGTGAAGTGCGTTTTCCCGTAGACGAAGGTTGGTTGTATGGCTTCTTCAGTGTGGCAGGAGCGGGCTTGTTCTGGATAGGCAACGTGTTGCGCAAAGGAAAGCGGGATTCAAAATAGGATGAAGCAACTGCTTTGTGGTTTGTTACTTAAATTTAAAATATACGATTATGAAAACAGGAATCTGGAAAGCACTCTTGATGGTGTTTTGCCTTTCGGGAGCATGTCCCGCTATGGCACAATTTAACTTAAAGAAAGCAATCAGCGGTGCGGCGAAGACCGTGCAGGCGGCGACGCTCACCGATGAGCAGATGGCGGAATATGTGAAAGAATACATCGACTGGATGGATGCACACAATCAGGTGTGTGCCGATGATAATCCATACACAATCCGTCTGAAGAAACTGACCGAAGGTTTGACCGATGCCGACGGCATCCCTTTGAATTTTAAGGTGTACTATGTAATAGATGTGAATGCGTTTGCCTGCGCAGATGGAAGCATCCGCGTATTCTCATCGTTGATGGACATCATGACCGATGAAGAATTGTTGGGAGTAATCGGGCATGAGATAGGCCATATTGCACATCGGGACTCGAAGAAAGGTTTCCGTACAGCCTTGCTTACCTCGGCATTGAAGGACGGCATTTCATCGAAAGGCGGAAAAGCGGCTGCTCTGACCGAATCGCAATTGGGTGATTTGGGCGAAGCCTTGGTCAATGCACGTTATTCGCAGAAGCAGGAACGCGATGCGGACGATTATGGTTATGAGTTCCTGAAGAAATGTGGAAAAAATCCGTGGGCAATGGCACTTTCGTTTCGGAAACTGAAAAGCTTGCAGGAAGAAGCGGGTTCCAGTGGAACCAGCAAACTGAATCAGTTGTTTTCTACCCATCCCGATTTGGACGCCCGTATTCAGCGGATGGAGGAGCGTGCCACGGCAGACGGCATTGAAAAACCGGAAAACCAGCAAGCAGAAGAATGAGGGGCTGTTTTTGAATTTCTGCAAAAGCTTGTTCGTCTTGATATATCCGTTTCCATGTGTGTTTGGGGCAGTTTTCGAATCCTTATTCTTTGGTTTGCGGGACATCGGGCGTGTTTTCGCATTGACCTACAAACGGGATAGTGCACCTGTTGTTATCATCAAGCGAGTGAAATGGCTTTGCAAATTTAATATGCTTGCTAATAAAAGTTAACCCTTATTGCAGATATCCTATGTAGTTTGAAACAAGGCATCTGCTCGTTCCGCGAAAGGCTCTGTAAAAAAGTTCCGGAGAAAAAGGGAAGCCTAAGGATTGCGATTATTTCATCCGCAAGCTTAACGGATATCCGCATTTTACCATAGCACACACAGACGGATACAGATTTAGAAACTGTTTTGAATTTCTACAAAATGTTTTTCTTGGCTTGATGTATCCGTTTTCGTGTGTGCTTTGGGCGATTTTTTGGTCCTTTTCGCTCCTGTTCTTCGTCAGATAGCCCGCTATCTTCCTCATCACAGAAGCGAAAATGCCTCAAAAACTCATCCCAAATCATCACACGATAAATTCAAAATAGTTTCTAAGATGAAGCAATTGCTTATGTGATTTGTTGCTTAGGGGTGTATCTGGAAATGCAGAGGCGCAAAGAAAACATTTCATTGATTGACGGAACGTTTTCTTTGTGCCTCTGTTTCCTAAATCTGTGAAACTTGTATGTCCAATGTTTTAGCCTACAAACTCGTTCCAGTCGGTGAGCCGCATATCGCCTTTCTTCAGGAACACCTGATGCATGCCCAAGGCAGCAGAGAGGCTGTGGCTGGTCTGTCCCTTGGTGGAAATCTTCAGGTAGTCCCACAGGAGTTGCTTATAGTCGGGATGAGCACAGTGCTCGATGACAGCTTGTGCACGTTCCATCGGGCTTTTACCGCGCAGGTCGGCGATGCCTTGTTCGGTGATAATGACGTTTACCGAGTGTTCGCTATGGTCGAGGTGCGATACCATCGGGACAATGGAACTGATGCATCCGCCTTTTGCGGTAGAAGGACACGAGAAGATAGAGATGTAGGCACTGCGGGTAAAGTCGCCCGAACCGCCGATGCCGTTCATCATCTTTGTACCGCAGATGTGGGTGGAGTTCACATTACCGTAAATGTCGGCTTCGATGGCGGTATTCATCGAAATGACTCCAATGCGGCGGATGACTTCGGGGCAGTTGGAAATCTCTGATGGGCGGAGCACTAACTTATGGGCAAAAAAGTCCATATTCTCATAAATATCTTCCAGGCAATCGTTGGTCACGCTTAGCGAGCAGGTACTTCCGAACTTGATGCGCCCTTCCTTGATGAGGGTAATGACAGAGTTTTGTATGACTTCGGTGTACATTTCGAAAGGCGGGATGCTGGAGTCGCGTCCTAAAGCGCTCAATACGGCATTGGCAATATTGCCTACACCCGATTGCAAGGGGAGGAAGGTGGAAGGGATGATGCCTCGTTTCATGTCGGCTGCCAGGAAGTCGGCTACATTTTGTCCTATCTTGTCCGTTACAGGGTCGGGGGCACTGAACCCGCGTGCTTCATCGGGGATGTTTACTTCTACTACGCCGACTATCTTTTGCGGGTCTACTTGTATGTAAGGCAATCCGATACGGTCGCTTGGACGCACAATAGGGATGGGACGCCGATAGGGAGGACGCTCCATTTCGTAGAGGTCGTGCATACCGATAATGCGTTTGCTGTGTGCCGCATTCAGTTCGATGATGACCCGGTCTGCCAGTCGGGCGATGGTGGGCGTGATACCAACTCCAGCCGTAAGGTAAACGCGTCCGTCATCAGTTAACTCGCAGGCTTCTACAATAGCGGTGGTGACATGACCCAGGAATCCGGAGCGCAGGCGTTGCGCCACTTGCGAGAGATGGATGTCGGTGTAATTGATTTCCCCGTTGTTGACCGCCTTGCGGAAATCAGTGTTGGTGGTATAGGGAGCACGGAATCCAATGGCGTGCGCACGGGTCAGTACACCGTCGCACGAGTCTCCTGTTGAGGCTCCAGTGATGATTCCGATGCGGAACTCTTCGCCCCGTGCGTGTTTCTCTTCGGCTTGTTTCGCCAGTTCGGCGGTTACAGCTTTGGGGCTTCCAGCCGGCGTAAATCCGCTCAGTGCGATGATTTCGCCGTTCTGTATCAGGCTGGCGGCTTCTGCCGCTGTCATTCGGTTGTAAATCATGGTATTTGGGTATTAAATTTGTATTAGTATTTTCGTTTGAATATCTCCGAGTAGATGAAAGCCTTCCGCGCTTCGTCTCGTGGGCGGAGGTTGATGGTTTTCTTTTCTGGTTGGGATATCGTGGCGGCAGGAGCAGCGGGCTTAGGCCGCTGTTTTTGCAGTTGCTGGGTATAGCGTATGGGGCCTTTGTGTAGTTGGGGTTGTTCTTCCGGAACGGACGTTTCATCTTCTTCTATTTCTACGGAGGTTTCGGGAAAGCCGATGACCGGCTTGGGGCGTGCGGGTTGTTTAGCCTTGGGCTTTTGTGTCATCATCTTGTAAGCGATAATCACGACACATATAAGAATGATAAGAATGTTGCTCATGTCTGTTGTTATTAATAGTAAGGTGTAAAAGGAATTGCCCAAAGATACAAATTTTTCTGTAAAGAGACATAAGAACTCCTTGCTTATTGTGCGATACGGGATAGAATTGTTATCTTTGCGGCCGATTTTAAGGAGGTTTCTTTAACCATGGATACAGAGCATTAGTTAATAATTAATAATATGCGCTTAAAAACAGGTGATTGAGTCACCCGGAAATGCAGCGCATCAAGTCTATAACCATAAATACATATCGTATGACAAATCAAATGACGGGAACGGACTTTAAATCCGCGACCGAAAAAGAAACAAAGAAGTTGTTTATCGAAACTTACGGATGCCAGATGAACGTGGCAGACAGTGAGGTGGTGGCTTCCATTATGCAAATGGCGGGTTATGCGCCTTGCGACACCTTGGATGAAGCCGATGCGGTGTTTATGAACACGTGTTCCATCCGTGACAATGCTGAACAGAAGATTCTGAATCGGCTGGAGTTCTTTCATTCATTGAAGAAAAAGCGTAAAAAACTGATTGTAGGTGTATTGGGCTGTATGGCTGAGCGGGTGAAAGAAGACCTGATTGAAAACCATCATGTGGATTTGGTGGCGGGACCGGACGCTTACCTTTCATTACCCGACCTGATAGCTTCGGTGGAGGCGGGCGAGAAAGCCATCAATGTGGAATTGTCTACCACTGAGACGTATCGCGATGTCATTCCTTCACGCATTTGTGGAAACCGGGTGTCGGGTTATGTATCCATCATGCGCGGATGCAATAACTTCTGTCATTATTGCATTGTGCCTTACACCCGCGGACGGGAACGGAGTAGGGACGTGGCGAGTATCCTTAACGAGGTGCGCGACTTGCAGGCGAAAGGTTACAAGGAAGTCACCCTTTTGGGACAGAATGTCAATTCGTACCGTTTCGAGCAAGGCGGAACTGTCATGACATTTCCTGTGTTGCTCCGTACGGTGGCAGAGGCGGTGCCCGGCATGCGGGTACGTTTCACCACTTCGCATCCCAAAGATATGAGTGATGAGACGCTTCACGTCATTGCCGAAGTGCCTAATGTATGCCGCCACATTCATTTGCCTGTGCAAAGCGGAAGTTCACGCATCTTGAAGCTGATGAACCGCAAGTACACCCGCGAATGGTATCTGGAGCGCGTGGAAGCCATCCGCCGTATCATTCCTGATTGCGGATTGAGCACCGATATTTTCTCCGGTTTCCATTCGGAGACGGAAGAAGACCATCAGTTGAGCCTTTCGCTGATGCGCGAATGTGCTTACGATTCGGCTTTTATGTTTAAGTATTCCGAACGTCCCGGTACGTATGCTTCGAAACATCTGCCCGATGATGTACCCGAAGAAGTCAAAATACGCCGTTTAAATGAATTGATTGAACTTCAGAACCATCTCTCGGCGGAAAGCAACGCGAAAGATATAGGCAAGACGTTCGAGGTATTGGTAGAAGGTGTTTCCAAACGTTCGAAAGAACAGCTTTTCGGGCGTACGGAACAAAATAAAGTCGTCGTGTTCGACCGCGATACGCACCGCATCGGCGATTTTGTAAAGGTGCGCATCACCGAATCAAGTTCGGCGACATTGAAAGGAATAGAAATATTTTAATAATCAATAAATAAAAAACGAAACAATGAAAACAAGAGCGACACTCTGTTGGCTGCTGATGGCTTTGTTCTGCTTGCCGATGTTTGCACAGATGCAAGATCCGGTACAGTTCAAAACCGAATGGAAAGAACTTTCGGCTACCGAAGCCGAAATTGTGTTTACGGGTACGATTGATGCCGGATGGCACGTGTATTCTACAGGACTGGAAGACGGAGGACCGACTTCCGCTACATTTAATGTAGATGAGATTAAGGGAGCCGAGTTGGTCGGCAAACTTACTCCCGGTGCAGGAGAAGTGGAAAATATGGATCCAATCTTCTCTATGCAAGTGCGTTATTTTGAAGGAAATGCCCGGTTTACCCAAAAGGTACGGCTTACGGGTGGCGACTATGTAGTGAAAGGTTATCTGGAATACGGTGCTTGCAACGACCAAAACTGCTTGCCTCCTACTGCCGTTGAATTCTCGTTTAGTGGAAAAGCACAACAATCGGTTCAAACTCCTGCGCAACAGGAAACTCCGGCTCCGGTTGCCGGAACAAAGGAAGATACAGTTGCAGTAGCTGCAGACCATACGGTTTCCGCTCCCGCTCAATTGGAAGGGGCAAGTGATTATTGGAAACCGGTTGTCAAAGAGCTTTCCGAGTTCGGTGAAACCCAGCAGCAGGATACGCATTCGTGGGTATACATTTTCTTTGCCGGATTCATCGGCGGGCTGCTCGCCTTGTTCACTCCCTGCGTATGGCCCATCATCCCGATGACGGTCAGCTTTTTTCTGAAGCGGTCAAAAGATAAAAAGAAAGGCATCCGCGATGCTTGGACTTACGGTGCGTCTATCGTCGTGATTTACGTGGCATTAGGTCTTGCCATTACCCTTATATTCGGTGCAAGTGCACTCAATGCATTGTCTACCAATGCCATATTCAACATCTTCTTCTTCTTGATGTTGGTTGTATTCGCCGCTTCGTTCTTTGGCGCGTTCGAGATTACGTTGCCTTCGAAGTGGAGCAATGCGGTCGATAGCAAGGCAGAAGCCACTACCGGATTGCTCAGCATTTTCCTGATGGCGTTTACCTTGTCGTTGGTATCGTTCTCTTGTACCGGACCGATTATCGGTTTCTTGTTGGTGGAAGTGTCTACTACAGGTAGTATCATCGCTCCGGCATTGGGTATGTTGGGCTTTGCCATTGCACTTGCTTTGCCGTTTACTCTCTTCGCCATGTTCCCTTCTTGGCTTAAGTCGATGCCGAAGTCGGGTGGCTGGATGAATGTCATCAAGGTCGTTTTGGGCTTCCTCGAACTGGCTTTTGCCCTCAAGTTTCTTTCAGTGGCTGATTTGGCGTACGGCTGGCGTCTGCTCGACCGTGAAACTTTCCTGGCTTTGTGGATTGTTATTTTTGCTTTGCTGGGCTTTTACCTGTTGGGCAAAATCAAGTTCCCGCACGATGATGACTCGAATAAGGTAGGTGTAGGACGTTTCTTCCTTGCTTTGCTTTCGCTTGCCTTTGCCGTTTATATGGTGCCTGGTTTATGGGGTGCGCCTTTGAAGGCGGTCAGCGCATTCGCTCCTCCAATGCAGACGCAAGACTTTAACTTGTATAAGAACGAAGTACACGCTAAATTCCAAGACTATGATGCCGGTATGGAATATGCCCGTCAGCAAGGCAAGCCGGTGATGATAGACTTCACAGGATACGGATGTGTGAACTGCCGTAAGATGGAATTGTCGGTATGGACTGATTCGAAAGTGAGCAAGATGTTGACAGACGATTATGTACTTATCACGCTTTATGTAGACGAAAAGGCGAAATTGCCCGAACCTATCAAGATTATGGAAAATGGCAAGGAGCGTACGCTTCGTACCGTAGGTGACAAGTGGAGCTACTTGCAACGTTCTAAATTCGGAGCCAATGCCCAGCCGTTCTATGTATTGTTGGATAACGAAGGAAATCCGTTGAACAAGTCGTATTCTTACGATGAAGATGTAGCCAAATACGTAGACTTCCTTCAGACTGGTCTGAAGAATTATAAGAAATAAGAAAAGAAAACACTCTCGGGAATAGAGCATTTGAAAACAGCGACACAGAGACGCTTCTGTATTTCAACAGGAATGAGCAGTACAGCGTCTTTGTGTCGCTCTTTTATTATCAAGGCTTGCTTGCCCGGAGTATTTCGCGCTTGCCTTCGGGTGGACCAGGAAGGCGTTCTACGGTGAATCCTACGGCTTGAAGGGTGCGGCGCACCGCGCCTTTGGCGCAATAAGTGGTGAGGATACCTCCAGGGCGAAGGCTGTGGTAGAGGCGGGCGAAGAGGTCTTGTGTCCACATTTCCGGTTGTTTTTCGGGTGCAAAAGCATCGAAATAGATGACATCATAGGCATCAGGAAAATCGTATGTGGTGAAATCTGTTTGTACTTTGTGTAACGTAAAATAAGGCGTAAGAGGAATGTCTTCTTCCCATGCGGCACGATGCAAGGCATAGAAATCAACGGCACGTTCGGGGCAAATCCGTTCAGGATAGCCGAGATGGCTAATCAGTTCGGGAGCTACAGGATAGCGTTCGAGGCTGGTGTAATGTACCGTGCGTTGTGTCTTGTCGGCATAGAGCAAGGTAAGGAAAGCATTCAGTCCTGTCCCGAATCCTATTTCCAACACACGAGGTGAAGGCGAGGGATGATGTTCCAGTCCCATCCGGATAAAGATGTGTTCCGATTCGGTCAAGGCTCCTTTTATAGAGTGGTAATGTTCATTCAGTTCAGGGACGAAGAGCGTATTGCTTCCGTCGGCGGTCGGTTCGATATTCATTTTAAGGTTTATTGGTCGTTAAGGAGTTAAATCGATTCAATTATCCCCAGCGCAGCCGCCACAAGAATGGCGTAACGCGCCAGTTTCCCGAGGGTCATCGAGAGGGCTACAATCCATACGTTTGCACGCATCCAGCCCAATACAATGAGGATAGCGTCGCCTATGACGGGCAGGAACGAGAACAGTGCCATCCACGAGCCTCGCCCCCGGATGAAGCGTTCCGCCCGGTCCATTTGTTTCTTGTCTACTTTCAGGTATTTCTCTATCCATTCCGTTTTGCCTAAATGGCCTATCCAATAACAGGTAATGCCGCCCAGCGCATTGCCAGCTGTGGTGGAAACTGTAGACCATACGGGGTCTAGTCCTAATCCTACGCAAGCCAACAGTATGGCTTCGGAGGAAAAGGGCAAGATCGTTCCCGCTAAAAAGGCGGAAATGAACATCCCTATGTACCCCCATTCGGTCAGAAGTTGAAGAAATGCATCCATAAGTTGAATAAACAATAGAAAGTCAACAGCAGCAGTGTGGCATTGAACAAGATATGTGACAAACGGTTGAACGTCAATGCAAAGTAATGTGCGCTCATCATGGCGGCGGGGATAAGCGTCAGCGAAAACAGTTCGTTGAAATAGCAAGGTTGCAGTGCTGTCAAAATATGAAGCCAAAGCCCCATCCAGGTAAAGATGCGCAGCAGGATACGGGTTTGTACTTTATCTTTATACGCCGACTGGAGATAAAGCAAGCTGAAAACGATGGAGAACAGCAATGTGATGCCCCACGCAATGTAATGAGTAAGGGTAAGCGGGCTGTAGTCAATCGGTTGAAACTTTATCAGACGTGTCAGATAGGGATAGATGCCGGTCGGATTGTCGGTCCATATAAAATAGCCGGACAGTAACCAGTAGGGTAACGTGAATCCCATAATGCCGGCACAGAAACTGCGTGTATTGAGCGAGCGCAGGCTGATGGCGTGTATATATAATAAAGGTGCTATCCACGCCAAAGGCGGAAGAAGGAAGCTGCCTAAACTTAAGAGCAGGAAGCTTTGAAACAAATTGCCCGGCGCGTAATAAGATTCGTAACTCCGGAAGAGGTTCAGCAGCATACCGATGAACAAGACAGGCAGGATACAGCCAATAAAAGCTTCATGTAAAAACGGGGTAGCTGCATAGAGCAGGAGAAAGGAAGCCGCAGGAAGGGTAGTACGTGTACGTATCAAGGCAAATTTGGTTTCTGTCTCAAGGAGCAGGTAAGCGGCAACTCCGAATGCCAACAGTGAGCCGATATTGAGCCAGTCGTGAACCGAAGAAAATGCCCAAGCAGCCAGCGTGAGAATAACAGCCACAGGAAGGGTAAGCCTCCCTGTGGCTACTTGATATTGGAATCTGTTTCGTGCGGACAACATAATTTATAAGTCGAATCCGATGTCGGAACGGAAATATTTCTTCTCGAAATGAATCTTTCCGGCATTGGTGAACGATTGCTTCAAGGCTTCTTCTTTATTGCTTCCATACGAGCTGACGGCGATAACACGTCCGCCGGAGGTAACTACTTGTCCGTCTTTCATTGCCGTGCCGGCATGGAACACGATGCTTCCGCCTGCCTTGGCGTCTTCAATGCCGCTGATGGGGAATCCCTTTTCGTAAGCTTCGGGATAGCCGCCGGATACAAGCATCACGCATACAGCCGAACGGGGGTCAATTTCTAACGTCTTTTCATCCAGATTGCCGTTGGCCACTCCTTCGAAGAGGTCTACCAAGTCGCTCTTGATGCGGAGCATGACACTTTCGGTCTCGGGGTCACCCATGCGCACGTTGTATTCGATGACCATCGGGTCGCCTTTCACGTTGATAAGCCCGAAGAAGATGAATCCTTTGTAGTCCAATCCTTCTTCCGCCAGTCCTTCTACCGTGGGACGGATGATGCGGTCTTCTACCTTCTGCATCCATTCTTTATCGGCAAACGGAACGGGAGATACCGAACCCATACCGCCGGTGTTCAATCCTTTATCGCCTTCGCCGATGCGCTTGTAATCTTTGGCTTCGGGCAGGATTTTGTAGTTCTTCCCATCGGTCAGTACGAAGACTGAGCATTCGATGCCGCTCAGGAACTCTTCGATAACTACAGTTGCCGAGGCGTTTCCGAACATACCTTCCAACATTTCCTTCAGTTCTTTCTTCGCTTCTTCCAGGGTAGGGAGGATGAGCACTCCTTTTCCGGCGCACAATCCGTCGGCCTTCAACACGTAAGGGGCCTGTAAGGTTTCGAGAAAAGCCAAGCCTTCTTCCAGATTGTCTGCCGTAATGCTTTTATAACCAGCCGTAGGGATGCCGTGACGTTGCATGAATCCTTTGGCGAACTCTTTGCTTCCTTCCAGGGTGGCACCGGCTTTCGATGGTCCGATGACCGGAATGTTTTTCAACGTTTCATCATCGCGGAAGAAGTCGTAAACGCCTTTCACCAGCGGGTCTTCAGGACCCACTACCAGCATGTCGATGCCGTTTTCAAGAACGAAACGTTTGATAGCTTCGAAGTCATCGGCTTTGATGGCTACGTTTTCACCCACTTCCTGTGTTCCGGCATTGCCCGGAGCAATGTACAGTTTTTCTATTTTCGGACTTTGTGCGATTTTCCATGCCAATGCATGTTCGCGTCCGCCCGAACCTAATAACAATAGTTTCATATCTTTTTTATTTTAAATGATCCAAGAAATAGCGTGTGATGTGTTCATGAAGGTGAACGCGGTCATGTCCCACCATATTATGCCCGTCTTCGGGATAGATGAAGAGGTCTGGATGTGTTCCGGCATCGATGCATGCACGCAGGAAAGTTATTGTATGTTGGGGAACGCATGTGGGATCCATACCTCCGATAATGATTTCCAGACGTCCTTTCAGATTACCTGCCCTGCGTTTCAAATCCCGGTTCTGGTATCCTTCAGGATTGGTCTGCGGTGTGTCCATGTAACGTTCGCCATACATCACTTCATAGTATTTCCAGTCGATGACCGGACCTCCAGCCACACCCACCTTGAATAGGTCGGGATAGGTCAGCATCAGATTGGTGGTCATATAGCCACCGAAACTCCAGCCGTGTACGCCTATCTTCTCTGCATCTACATACGGAAGCGATTGGAGGAACTTGACTCCTTCTGCCTGGTCTTTGGCTTCTTCCGCTCCCAGTTGGCGGAAGGTGCAGTTCTCGAACCGAATGCCCCGGTTGTCACTTCCCCGGTTGTCTACCGTGAGCATCACGTATCCTTGTTGTGCCATATACAGGTCCCATCCGCGTGCATCATAGAAGCGGGTGTTATGTATCATTTGTGCGTGCGGCCCGCCATATACGTAGATAATGGCAGGGTATTTCTTGTTCGGGTCAAAATTGACGGGCTTAATCAGGCGGTAATACAAATCGGTTTTCCCATCGGCGGCTTTGATGGTGCCGATGCTGATTTCCGGAAGGTTGTATTGTTCCTTCATCGGGTCGGTAGCGGTAAACAGCGTCTTGCCTTTCTTTCCATCGGTAGGCAGGATGCTGATTTCACGTGGAACATCGTTCGAAGTGAAGTTGTCTATCAGGAATGTTCCGTTTTCCGAGAGTTGCGCACGGTGCATTCCGTCCTGCTTTCCTAATAAGGTGCGTTTGCCGGTCTTTACGTCAAGGCTGAAGATATTGGTCTGGAGCGGAGAGATTTCCGTGCTTCCGATGATGACACTCTTCATCTTCTTGTTGAATCCCAAGATTTCCTGCACCAGCCAGTCGCCTTGGGTGAGCGGGGTGGTCTGCAGGTATTCACAATAGGTGTCTTCTGCATCCTTTCCGGTTTTCCATTCGCCTGCCTGAGGCTTTTGGGTATCCATTAAATAAAGGTGATGGTATCCGTCGCGCTGGCTCCAGTAGATGAACTTGGTTTCATCCCAGGGCAGGAAAGCCAACGGATGTTGCGGCTCTACATAACGGGCATGTTTCTCTTCGTACAGCACGCCTTTCTTCTCGCCCGTAGCAGCGTCGTATTGAACCAATTGCGCATGGTTCTGGTCACGGTTCAGTTCGATGACGTAGATGTTTTTCTCATCGGGCGACCAGCTGATGTTGGTGAAGTAACGGTCGGTAGGGTCACCTGCCTGCAGGTAGATGGTTTTTCCGGTCTTTACATGATAGATGCCGATGGTCACTTTGTGGCTGGTCATGCCTGCCATAGGATATTTGTCGGGCACGAGGGTTGCGATGCGGGTGGTAGTGTTCACCTGCGGATAATCAGTCACCATGCTTTGGTCCATCCGGTAAAAAGCCAGATACGTTCCTTTCGGACTCCAGAATGTGCCTTTCATGATGCCGAACTCGTTGCGGTGAACCGCTTGACCATAGACAATGTCGTTGTCTGTTTCTTTTTCACCCGTTATGTGCGGGCTTACCGCAGTCGTGAAGTCTCCCTGGTTGGCGATATACAAATGGTCGCCCGCCGTATAAGCAAGATAGCCGTTCTCTCTACAGAAGTCAAAGTTTGTGGCGTTTGCTTCTTGGATGCGGAACATATTGTCCAGCTTCTTCTGGACAAAGTCGTAAAAGAAGACATACATTTCGCTCTTCTCTTCATTCCCTACATAGCTCGGGAACATCACGATGTTCCGGTTTCCCCAAGGCAGGGAAGCTCCTTGCAAGGTGTGAAGCGGTTTGATAGGAAGAGAAAGTTCATACGGTTTCTCTCCGTTCTGCAATGCCTCGTTCACTTCTTCCAAGGTCACGATGACCCTTTCTTCTCCCGTGCGGTTATTGATACGCTTGATTTCCTCCACATCTGCACGCACGCATACGTCTTCCCACCATTGCAAGCCCGGCATTGTTTTTGGGGTCAGGTTAAAGTAGTTGGTGCCACCCGGAATCACATCGTTCAGGGTAAATGCTTTCTTTTCTTGGGCAGACAGGGTAGCGGTCATACAGCATATAATGATAAATGATAAAATCTGTTTCATATAGGTTGGGATTTTAAATTCAATTTTCCTCTTCCGGTTTTCTACGGCGGTGTATGTAACGCATATAGGCTGGAATCTGTGCGCGTCTGTCGTCTTTCTCATCGCGTGAGAAGCGGCGTGGAGATTTGCGGTCAGTGTCTCCGTCGCGGCGTGAAAAGCGTTTGGGTTCTTCATGATTGAATTCCCGTTTCCGTTCGCGTGTGAAATCCTTACCGTCTTCAGCCTTACGGAAGTGGAACGGCGGGCGGTCATCATCCCGGCGGCGTCCGCTACGGAAACGGTCTTTGCCTTCTTTCCGTCCGTATTCCACTTTCTCCCCGTGGTGGCGCGAACGGGATGGTTTTTCTTCCCGTTTGGTCTTGAATTCCTTATCGGGATTCTCCGAGCGGAATTCTTTGTATTTTCCGTTGAAAATCTGGAATTGGCGGAATTGGCATTCCAGTGCGCCGTTGAAGAGCGGAATTTTGGCTGATGCCTTCAGTCCGATTTGGTCGAAGCACTCGTCGCGGTAGCTCAACACCCAAGCGTCGTTGCCTATGAATGCGTGTTTCAGCCGTTCGCCTATCGTTTGGTAAAGTCCTAAGAGGTCGTCCGAAGAGATACGCTCTCCATAGGGAGGGTTCATGATGATGATGCTCTTTTCCGCAGGCTGCTCGAATTGCTGGAAAGGTTGCAGTTTCAAGGTGACTTCTTTCGTTACGCCTGCCGCTTTCACGTTGTTTGTAGCTATTCCGATGGCTTTCGGATTGTTGTCGTATCCGTATATCTTGTGGGTAAATTCGCGTTCCTTCGAGTCGTCGTTATAGATTTCATCAAACAGTTCCTGGTCGAAGTCTTTCCATTTCTCGAATCCGAACTCTTTGCGGAACACACCGGGGGCAATGTTGCGTGCTATCAGGGCTGCTTCGATAGGAATGGTGCCCGAACCGCACATCGGGTCTATCAGGTCACACTCTCCCCGCCAGCCGGTCATCAGAATCATGCCCGCAGCAAGCACTTCATTCAGCGGTGCTTCCACTTGCTCCTGGCGGTATCCGCGACGGTGGAGCGATTCGCCTGAACTATCCAAGGAAAGCGTACATTGGTCTTCCGCTACGTGGATGTTCAAGGTCAGGTCGGGGTTGTTGATACGTACCGAAGGACGGCTTCCAGTCTTTTCGCGGAAATAGTCGACTATGGCGTCTTTCACTTTGTAAGCCACGAACATAGAGTGACGGAACATTTCCGAGAATACTACCGAGTCGACCGAAAAGCTGGTCATGTTGTCCATGTAGTTTTCCCATTCGATGCTCTTTACGGCATCGTATACCTCATCGGCGGTAGTTGCCTGGAAATGTTTGATAGGTTTCAATACGCGGATAGCGGTGCGCAAGCAGAAATTGGCGCGGTACATCATGGCCTTGTCTCCGGTAAACGATACCATACGACGTCCGATTTCGATGTTCTCGGCTCCCAGTTCGGTGAGTTCTTGTGCCAGCACTTCTTCCAGTCCCTGGAAGGTCTTGGCGATCAGCTCAAATTCTTGATTCATCTTATTCTAATTACGTAATTTCAAATGATGGTGCAAAAGTAGGAATTTTCGTTCAGTCAATCAAACGTTTGCATGTGTTTCTTATCCTTTTGTCCGATGTTCGTGCAATTCTTTGTTTGCAAATGAACAAAAGAAAGCGTATGTTTGTTTTTATCAAGCGTATAGGCATGGATGGCTTTGTTCCGTGTGCCGTTGCATTTCGTAGCTATTTAGGTAAAAACAAACAGAAGAATTATGAGTAACCCGATTTTGAAAACCTTCGATTATGCGTTCCTGAGTTTCCTGAAACACCGTGTCAATGGCGGTATGGTGCTGATGGTTGTAGCCGTGCTGGCAATGGTGATAGCCAATTCGCCTTGGGCAGAAGCTTATCATGCGTTTTGGAATCATCCGGTATCGTTGCAAGTGGGAGAGTTCAACCTGTTCAGCCATCACGGCGATCCGCTTACGCTGATGGCATTTATCAACGATGCCTTGATGGCGGTGTTTTTCTTCTCCGTAGGTCTGGAAATCAAGCGGGAAGTATTGGTGGGCGAACTTTCCAGCCTGCGCCAGGCATTGCTTCCCATTATCGCGGCGGTAGGCGGGATGATTGTTCCGATGGTTATTTATTACCTGATGACGGCAGGCACACCGGCATCGGGTGGGTTGGCTATTCCGATGGCTACCGACATTGCCTTTTCGTTGGGGGTACTCAGTTTGTTCGGCAAGCGGATTCCCTTGAGTCTGAAAATCTTCCTGACTGCTTTTGCGGTGGTCGATGACATCGGAGGTATCCTGGTTATTGCCTTTTGTTATACCTCCCATTTGGCTGGAGGTTATCTGTTGGCTGCATTCATCGTTCTTGCTATCCTGTTGATAGCCAACCGGATGCAGGTGATGTCGCGCACGTTCTATTGTGTGTCTGGCATCGTGGTGTGGTATCTTTTCCTCCAGTCTGGCGTGCACGCCACGATTGCAGGGGTGCTGGTGGCATTCACCATTCCTTCCATTCCTTGCCTGAACGTGAAGAAATACATCACGCGCATCCGTGAGAACATTGCCGGGTTTCCCCATTTCGACAAGAGCAGCATTCTCCTTACTCCCAATCAGATAGATGCGTTGAAGAGTATCGAGTCGGCTTCCGACAAGGTGATTTCGCCTCTTCAGTTCATGGAAGACCGGATGCACGGGATGGTGAACTACCTGATTATGCCGCTCTTTGCTTTTGCCAATGCAGGCATTACGCTTTCGGGAAACGGCAGCGGAGAAATAGCGGGCCTGGTGACATACGCCGTAGTGTTGGGCTTGGTGCTGGGCAAATTTGTGGGGATTTACTCTTTTACATGGCTGGCGGTCCGTATGCGCGTCACTTCTTTGCCGCAAGGGATGAATTGGAGGAATACGGCGGGAGTGGCATTATTGGGAGGCATCGGCTTTACCGTCTCGCTTTTCATCGCCAACCTTTCGTTTGGGGTGGTCGATGAAGCCTTGTTGAGCCAGGCGAAACTGGGTGTGTTGGTTGGGACTGTATTGGCTGGTATCTTAGGTTATGTGGTGTTGAAACTGACCTTGCGCCGCGTTTGAATGGACGTGATTGCGGTTGCTTTCGCAAGGCCAGGCGGCTGCCCGGTCCGAGGTATCAGAGTCCTCGTTCAGTCCTGAGTAGCCAGGACTGGAGTCCTGAGCCTACTGGGACTGGAGTCTTGAGCTATTAGGACCCCAGTCCTGACTATGGAGGATTGGGAGAGTGGATAAATGGCTTTGTTTGCGGAAAAAGAAACGGAGATACAGCCTTTTCTTTTGTTTGTTCTGTATCTCCGTTTCTTTGAGTTTAACGGTTAAGTTTATTTCTTTTTCCGGACAGGTTTCATTTTCAATGCGTCGGGGCGCATGGAATATGTCTTCTTGCCGTGTTCCGGCTCCGAAAGCAGGCAAGGTGGGACGGGTTTGCCCTTTGCCTGACGGCGTATGACTTCTTCCAATGCCGCTGCATATTCCTGATGGATGTATGCTTCATCGCGGTCGGTCTGGTTATAGGCTATGTAGCGCAGGTACTCCATACATTTGTTGAACCATGCATCAGGTATTTCGCCTTTGTAGGTATAGTTGCTGATGCGTGCAATGAACTTCAGGCGCTGGATCAGTTCTTGCTGGTTGACCGTGGTGTCGGCTATCATGGCATCGATTTCGGTAGCTGCCTGGTTGTAGTTTTTGGCTTGGATCAGGCTGTTGGTTTCTATCAGGCGGCAATTGAACGCTTTGCCTTCGAAGTCGCATAAAGCCTTAATCTCTGCCAAATCGCCGTAAGTGGTTTCTTTGGCAAGTTTGGCGTCGACCGCTTTCTTGCCGAAGCGTTGGCAGAAGTCGGCATAGTTGTCCGATACCTGTTTCAGGTAAGGAGTGATGCCTGAAATGGTATTGACAAATACTTCCCATACATCCGTGTCGGTCAGCTTGGCGCCTCCCGCAATCAGTTCATCGAATGCGGTTTGCACGTTTTGCCGTGCATAGATGGTATGCTGGTAGTTGATGTAGTCTATCAGGAACGCGCGTCCGCGGTTCCCTTTTTTATATTCCGCTATCAGGTAAGGTGAACGGGTTTCCGGATTGAGCGCGCATTTTCCGGTTTGGATGAACTGTTCCGGAGTCTGGCGGCTACTGCTGTAGTGCACCATTTCTTCGGTTTGCGGGTCGATGAAGGCATAAGTAGGGAAGAGGCGCACGCCGTATTTCTTGGCTAATGTCACACCTTCTCCGTTCTCTGCGTCAATCTTCAGGTTGACAAATGTGTTGTTATAGAAATAGCCTACTGTAGGCAATGAGAACACTTCCTGTGCCATGTTGAGGCAAGGTCCGCACCATTGGGTGTAGAAGTCGATGAATATCAGTTTGTTTTCGGCTTTTGCCTTGTTTATGGCTTCTTGCCATGAACAGTGCAGGAAATTGATTCCCGCTTCTTGTGCCTGTACGGAAAAAAGTCCGCATAAGGCGATGAGGGTGGTAAGAATGTATTTTTTCATATCAGTTTGTTTATTAGGTTTGAAGATAGATCGGAAAAATCAGGACACAAGGACAATGCTGTCCCTGTGTCCGCTATTCCGATTTCATTATCGTTCGTTATCAATATCCGGGGTTTTGTTCGGCTAATTCGTTTGAGTTCCGTTCGCTTGACGGAATAGCTTCTATCCGCCGGTCGATGATTCGCTGATAGTAAGCTTCTCCTTGGCTGGCCGAGGCTTCGCATTCTTCATCGTAGTTTTCTTTCAGTGTTGTGTTCAACTGGAAGAGACGTGTAAAGTCCGGACGTTCCGTAAATCCGGCGAAGCGAAGCTGGGTGAACCATTCGTGCCAGTTCTCGAAAGACATTTCAATCATCCATTCGTTGAAAATAGCATCCTCCAACTCTTCCGTGGTTGTGGGGATTTGGATGGTTGCTCCTGCCCGTTGACGGATTTTTTCGATTGGGGCGTATGCCGTAGAGATAGATGCTCCTGTACGGTAAAGTGCTTCTGCCTTCATCAGGTATAGTTCGGCTACCCGGCTGAAAATGATGGGCATGTTGTTGGCCGCATTCAGGAACTTCTTGACAGATTTCAGGTTGTATGCTGTTGTTCCCCGGTATTCCAGACTGTCTACATCTGAAAAAATGGCTTGTGCACGTGGGTCATCGCCTACCAGTGCTACATATTCTTTGCTGGGTCCCCAGTAGCCTTGGTTTTTCAAGGTGCTGTTGCCGTATGCCGTTTCCCGGGTAGAAGTATTGGCAGCATCGTTCTGGTCGTAGAATCTTGCGAATAAGATTTCTTCCGATGTCGTGAATTTATCGAAGATGTCACCGTAATTGGCTTCTGGCAAATTCTGGTTGGTATCTACCGCTTCATCGATTGCCTGAATGGCTTCCTGGTACTTCCCGCTGTAGAAAAGGGCTTTGGCTTTCAATGCGCGGGCCGCTTGTTTGGAAGCTTGGGCGGAATTCGACCATTCGGGTGCTTTTTCGATGGCTACTTCCACTTGTCTTAAGATTTCTTCGTAAGAAGCGGCTACGGTGGCTCTTGGCTTTTTGGCATTCTCTACCGAGGGATTTTCGTTGCGGATAATGAGGCCGTACGGACTGGTTTCGTCCCAATATTCACCATAGCGCACCAGTAAACGGAAGTAGGCGAAGGCACGCAGATAATAGATTTCGCCTAACACTTCTTCTTTCCGGTTGCCTTCGAAGGCTCCTGCATCGATTCCGTTGAGGGCTTCTTCCAGGTAGTTCGCGTTTTTGATGATGCTGTAATCGTCATCCCATTCGTAGGTATCGCTATAAGATAAGGTAGGATAATAGCGTTCCGAATAATAAATGGTGTTTCCCACTTCGCCGGTAAATTCCTGACGGCGCAAGGTTCCTGCCTTGAACGGACCTCCCGTGGTGGGAAAGATGACGTTGAATCCATTTCCGGGAAGGTTGTAATAAATACCGTTCAAAGCAAGTTCAACGGTTTCCGGATTGGTGATGGCACCTTCCAAATCGGCTTCGAAAGCAGGCTTTTTGTCAAGTACGTCGACAATGTCGCACGAAGCAACTCCTAAAGCAAGAAGCAGGCCGAATATATATTTCTTCATGATGTCTTTATTTTTATAGGTTTATAAGTTAAATTTAATGCCGACCGATAACGAGCGGAATCCAGGGTAAGTAGATGTTTCGTAGTTTCCTCCATAATTCGACGAGGTGGATACGGTTGCAGGGTCTGTCCCGGGATAAGACGTGATGGTGAACAGATTGGTAGCTGCTAAGTAGACTTGACCTTTTACTACTTTGCCTAACGGCAAATCATAAGTCAGGCGTACTTCTTGCAAACGGAAGAAAGAAGCATCGAACAATTCTAAGTCTGTAAAGCTTGGAACGCCTTCACCGATGTACAGTGCAGGTAAGGTAGCGTTGGGGTTTTCGGGCGACCAGCGGTCATCCAATCCGTAATCAATCAAACCGCATAATTGTCCGGGAAGATTCTGGATGGCTTTGTTATACAGTTTTTGACCTCCTATCTGATAACCGAAATTGGCGAACAGTGAGAAGCGTTTGTATCTTACGTCAGCTGTAAAACCTCCATATACATCGGGGTCGGGCGAACCGATGATGACCCGGTCGTATGTTTCTATTTTACCGTTCCCGTCCTTGTCTACCAATTCCAGATTACCGGGCTTCAATTCGTTGCCATTATAATAATCTTGTCCTGATTCTTGTGCATATGCGTTCAGTTCGTTCACACGGTCCCAACTTTGGATGATGCCGTTGTGTGCATATCCCAAGAATGCTCCCATCGGATAACCTTCTGCCAAAACCTGGTTGCTGCTGCCTTGTACGATGACTCCTTCCATAGCAGTCTGGGTAGCACCTTCCGCAACCAGTTTGGTCACTTTGTTTTTGTTGTGTGCCAGGTTGAACGACAGATGCAAGTTCCAATCTTTATTTGCGATAAGATGCGAGGTCAGGTTGATTTCCACGCCTCGGTTGGTTACGGCTCCTACATTGCGGTTCATCGACATGCTTCCGCCCACTGCACTCGAAGGGAAGTCGTATGCCCAAATCAAGTCGTTCGTATTCTTGATGTATCCTCCAATAGAGCCTGCAAGTTTGTAGTTGAAGAAAGAGAAGTCTACACCGAAGTCGTATAGTACCGATTTTTCCCATCGGATGTCACGGTTTCCTACTTGCGAATGGATGATGGCTGGGCGTCCGTTGTAACTTCCGGCTTCATACAAGTCCCGGTTCGAAAAACTGGTCAGGTTCTGTGTTCCAGTGGTACCGGCACTGAAACGAATCTTCAAGTCATCAATGAAGCGCACATCTTTCAAGAAATCTTCTTGCGACAGTCTCCATGCGATTGCTCCCGAAGGGAAAAAACCGTAGCGGTTGTTGGAACCGAACATGGAAGAACCGTCATAGCGGGCGGTAAAGGTAAACAGGTAGCGGTCCATCAACCGATAATTGATACGTCCGAAAGACGAGAACAAGCCATAAGCGTTGTATCCGTTACTCCAACTGGTCAGGTTGGTCGCACTTCCAATGTTGGTGTAGATTTCATCCAGCGGATAAGTATCGCCATATATGTACGTGCTACGGCTGCTATAACTTTCGAAAGATACGCCGACTACTGCGTCCAGTGTGTGTATCTTGTTGAATGTATGGTTGTAGGTCAGCGTATTGTCGAACACGGTTTTTGAAGAACGGTAATGGTTTTCGCTGCCGCTGGCTTCGTTGCGTGTGCTGAGGAAGCTGGGAGAGAACGAAATGTTCTGGTTGAATTCCACATTGGCAGAAAGGCTGGAGCGGAATTTCAGTCCCTTGATGATGTCTACTTCTCCGTATACTGTACCCAAGATGCGGTAAATGTCATCGTTGTCTTGGTTGTAAGTGTTCGCTACAGGGTTAGGGCTTCCGGTTGTCAGGTCAAAGTCACCGCTTTCATCGTAAATCGGCATATCCGGGCGGTAGCCTTGCGCTGCAAATAAAGAGGTGCCGGCATTCGACTGGTCGGTATAACTCATTGTGGCATTGATTCCGAAACGCAGGATAGGCAATACGTTGAGTTCAGTCGATACGCGGGCGTTGTAGCGGGTCAAATCTCCGCCTTTCACCATGCCTTGTTGGTCAAGTACAGATAACGAGAGCAAATATTTGGCATTTTTGTTTCCGCCGCTTACCGAAAAATCCACATTGTGGCGCAGACCGGTTTGTCCTACTTCTTTAAACCAGTCGGTGTTGGCACTTCCCAAAGCTCCTGAATTAGGGTCAAGAATGTCCGGTGCATATTCGTTTGACGGGTCGAACACCAGTGTTTGTTCAGCGAATTTGCGTACTGTGTTCCGCCATTCATCTCCATACAGGATGCGGAAGTTCTTTATTTGGAAATCGGTAGTGAGGTTGTAGTTGAAACTGACAGAAGGTTTGCCTTCGGTTCCACGCTTTGTGGTAATGATAACCACACCGTTTGCTGCACGTGAACCGTAGATGGCAGATGCCGAAGCATCTTTCAGCACGTCCATCGACTGGATGTCGTTAGGTGAGATGGCATCCAGCATGGTCGGGTCATCAATGGGTACTCCGTCAATGACATACAAAGGCTCGTTTGAACCGGTTAACGATGTAGCTCCACGTACACGCACACGGATGGTTTCGCCCGGTTGCCCGGTGCTTTGCGATACTTGTACACCACTTGCCAAGTTCTGCAACATCGATGATACATTGGTCGTGTTCAGCTGGTCCAGTTGCTTGGCGGTGACCGAAGCTACCGAACCGGTCAAGTCTTTGATGGTAGAGGTTCCATATCCAATCACAACTACCTCGTCAAGGTCGGTGGCATCAGCATGCATCGTAATCGTAAACTCGGTACGATTTCCTATTTTTTCTTCAATGGTTTTCATACCGATGAAGCTGATGACCAAAACATCATCTTGTTTGAATGAATAAGAAAGAGAGAATTTGCCATCGATATCGGCAATCACTCCTACTGCAGTGCCTTTGACGGCAACGGAAGCTCCTGTAACAGGTTCACCGTTTTCGTCTTTGACTACTCCGGTAATGGTTTTTCGAGGTTGTGATGAGAGATTCAGCACACTGGAATCTTTCTCATCAGATGCCATCGGAGTATTCGCTGCGAGGAGGTTGTTCCAGCCGGCAGATCCGAACATAAAAGAGCATGCAAGTGCAAGCAGCATGCCTTTTCCTTTTCTTTGTTTTCCCATAAACTTACTATTTAAAGATTCAAAAAATAGGTTATTGTTATATTTACTAATGTTAGGGTTTTTCTATAATTATTTTTTAGAATATGGGCTTTTTTATCTGATTTCAAAGAAATCGGCGGCAAAAGTAATAAAAAAGTTTAATATGGCATTCCTTCTATGATAAATCTTTTAGTCAAGCTTTTCGTTATGAAGTATTTATTTTGTAATACCTTTACAATGCTTCCGGTTGTATTTGGCGGTGTGTTTGATAATCTTTATCTTTGTTTTTTTACAACCAAAACCAGAAAAAACATGAAGATACAGACTTGGGTTTTTATCGTGATAGGGATGTTCCTGTCGGTTTCTCTGAAAGCGGAAAACGAATCGTTATGGCAATTATGCGCCGATGACTTGCATGCCTCGTATGCTCCGGCACCGATGGCGAGTGGCTGTATCGGCATCTTGCCGGGAAAAGAACCGTTCCAGATAGAACAGGTGGTGCTGAATCATGTGTTCGATGCGGCGGCTCCGGGCGTGGTAAGCCGGGTGATGAGAGGCATCAACCCTTTTGAACTGAAAATGAAAGTAGACGGGGAAACCATAGACACCTTGCGGATAACGGGTTGGAAACAGACGGTAGATATGCGCAGGGCGGTACACCGCACGGAATTCTGCATGGGACAGAAGGTGCGTGTGGTTTCTGGTTTGCGGACTTTGCGCGGGCTTCCTTATGCAGGTTTGGTTTCGGTGCAGGTAAAAGCTTTGGCAGATGTGGAGGTAGAAGTGTGTTGCGGGATGGAGATTCCCGACGACTATGCCACGGGCAGGGTATTTTATCGTGAGGTGGATGCCGATGGTACCCGTTTGTATTTGTTAGAGGCAGAAGCCGTTTCGGCACGTAAACTCCGCCAGGTAGCGGCGGCTTCTGCTTTCCTGATGGAAGACAAGGTTGTACAGAAGCCTTTGTTTAAGGAAGATGCCAACGAGCTTTGCCTGTCTGTATCTATTCGGAAAGGAGATACTTTTTCTTTTTCGCTTGTGGGTAGTGTCTGTTCCTCGCGTGACTTTTCCGACCCCTATAATGAAGCCGAGCGTCAGGTGGTTTATGCCGTACACGAGGGACGGGAACGGTTGGTGCAATCACACGAGCGGTTATGGGACGAATTGTGGAGAAGCGATATCCGTATAGAGGGTGATGACGATGCCCAGCGGCTGGTGCGTTTCGCTTTGTTCAACCTTTACTCTTCCTGCCGTGCCGGAAGCCGTCTGAGCATTCCCCCGATGGGGCTTTCTTCGCAGGGCTATAACGGGCATATCTTTTGGGATACCGAACTTTGGATGTACCCGCCGATGCTTCTCTTGCAGCCCGGATTAGCCAAATCGATGCTGGATTACCGGATGGACCGCATTGGTCCTGCCCGTCGGAAAGCGATGGCATACGGCTATCGGGGCGCGATGTATCCGTGGGAGAGCGATGATACGGGAGAAGAAGCGACGCCCACGTTTGCTTTGACCGGCGCATTCGAACATCACATTACGGCGGATGTGGGCATTGCTTGCTGGAATTATTACTGTGTGACGCACGATACGCTTTGGTTGAAACGCGAAGGTTTCCCGTTGCTCCGCGAGATAGCGGACTTTTGGGTAAGCCGTGCGGTGTGGAATGCCGACGGCTCTTATTCGATTCCGGGAGTGACCGGAGCGGACGAGTACGCCAATGGTGTGACCGATAATGCCTTTACCAATGCTTCCGCCTCGTTGGCATTAGCGTATGCTTGTCGTGCCGGAGCGGTTTGCGGGGAACAGGTTTCGCCGGAATGGAAAGAAGTGAGCCAAGGTTTGCGTATCCTGCAATTCGAAAACGGAGTGACACGCGAGCACGCCACTTACCAGGGCGAAACCATCAAACAAGCCGATGTAAATCTGTTGGCTTATCCGTTGGGGAAGATTACCGACCCTGCGCAACAACGGAAAGACTTGGCTTATTATGCCGAACGCATCGACCAACAGAACGGCCCCATGATGTCGTATGCCGTATTTTGCGTGCAATATGCCCGGATGGGTGATGCGGAAAAGGCTTGGGAGATGTTCCGTCGCTGCTATTTGCCCAACTGGCGTCCTCCTTTCGGCGTGTTGTCGGAAACTCCTGCCAGCAACAATCCGTACTTCATGACCGGTGCCGGCGGCTTGCTTCAAGCCGTACTGAACGGTTTTTGCGGGCTTCAGGTGACCGAAGCAGGCATCGTGCAGTTACCCTCCGTCCTTCCTCCCCACTGGAAGAGAGTAACGGTGACGGGTGTAGGGATCGGGCGGCAGACCTATGTGCGGGAGCAGCCATAAATGCCGGATATGGCGTTGTGTCAGAACATGAACCGTGCCGTGAGCAACAGGTTACGGGGACGGATGCGGTAGCTTCTTGATACAGTGCTGGCTTCGCTGGTGAAGGTGGTGTAGGCATATTCCCGTTCGTCCAGCAGGTTGGTGGCACTCAGTTCCAGGTCGCACTGCCTGGAGAGCTTGTACGAAATCACGGCATCTGCCAGGAAAAAGTCCCGCTTTCGGTTATCGGTCTCCGTGTTGCGGTAATGTTCGCCTTTCAATAAGACGCTGAGTTTCGGGATGGGGGTAATCCGCAAGCTGAGGTCTTGAGTGAAGGAGGAAGTATGCATCTGTTGCTCGCCTTCTTCTAATGACAACGCGCTTTTCGTATAAGTTAACTGGTATTTCAGTGTCATCCAGTTGGTCGGGTCGGCTTCTATGCGGGGCACCAATGTCCATGCCGACCGTGTGTGGGGCAATTGGCGGTCGTTGCGCACCAGAAGTGAGCGGTCGCGGGTGTACATGCCGTCTATATAAATGTAGCAATTCCAAAAGTCGAACCCTTTCGACACGCTTCCGTCTACACGGAGTTGCTTGCTTGTGTACTTCCCTTTCTGATAGGAAGCGATGATGAACCCGTCCGAAATGGACTGGTCGGTCAGGTAGGGCAGAGAAATCCAGTTCTGCTCCACCGATGCGTTGGCGAAAAACTCGTCCAGCGGACGTTTGTATTCGATGCTTCCCCGGATGTATCGGTTCTGGGTTAAGTCGTATACCGGATAGCCTTTCCTTAGCGTGCGGTAAGAGTCCATCAGGTAACCCGGATAAAAATACGAGTCGCGGAGCGGGCTGCTGCTCATTCCTCCTTCCGCCGAGATTGCCCACCGTGCGCTGAAGTTGTATTCCAGGTATAAGTCCGGACTGAATAAGACGCGGGTAGAGGGGCTTTCCTTTTCACCGGCTTCCTGCTTGTAGCGGTAATGATAGAAAAGGACGGGCATGGAAAGTTTCGATTTCAGCCTGCCCCACGTATATTCCAGTTTGGGGGTGAGGTAAAGCTGCGTATAGTTCATCGACGAAATACCTTTGGTGTTGTCTTCCAGTTCCGTACCGGTCAGTTCCGAATCCATGTCGCGCCACATTACTTTCGCTCCGGCGGCAAGGCTTACCGTAACTTGCCCTATCGTAAACCCATAATCTATTTTGTTGTCCGAGAACAGTTTCCGCTGGGCTATCCGTTGGTTCCGGGTTTGGTCTTCGTAGGATACGGTCATGCGTTGCGGATGGTCTTGCAGGAAGGTATACGAGGTAAAGATGATGAATTTGTTGCCGAAGCGTTTCAGCAGGTAGAGGTCGTTGGTCAGTTGCTTGTCGGGCGAGTAAGCGTCTTGCGTGTTGGGGATGCTTCCGCTTACTCCGTCGGCTTTGTCCAGCCACGAGAAGTCCGCTTGCAGGCGTTCGGTCAGGTTATAGGTTTCTTCGTTTGCTTCGATGCGCACTTCGGCGGAGAATTGTTGTTGCTTGAAGAGCGAACTCTCCCCTTCGCGTATCACGGTGGTGTCGGCATCCGCCTGGTAATATTCCGTTGTGGTTTGCTTGTCCGATTCAGCTTGGTGATTGATGTAGCCGAAGCTGGTGGTGACGTTCATTCCGTTCTTCAGTTGGAACAGGTTGTTCGAGGTCACTTGATGGGTGCGGTTGAACAGCTCCCGTTCGCGTGTCAATGCCTGTACCGAGGGCGGAACGATTTGTATGTAGTCGCTTAGCTTTTCGCGGCGGTAGCGCACGGCGTTGATGTCGAACGACTTGAACTCGCGTGTCACGTCCTTGCCCGTATTGTTGGTCTTGTAGGTATTGAGCGACTGGAACTTTTTGTTGAATTGCATGGCTATCAGTTCTCCGTCCCACAGAGCCGAGGCGGGCGATGCAAGCCCGATTCCTCCCTTTACGCTTCCTATCCACCGTTGCTTCACGTTTTCCTTTAGGCGCAGGTTGATGGCGGCTTGGTCCGAAAGGCTCAGTCCGCTTAGTGCCTTGATGGGCTGGTGGTTCTCCATCACTTCTACGCTGTTTACGTCTTGGTTGGAGATGCTGTTGGTGGCGATGCCGTACTTTCCTCCCAGCAGGTCTTTGCCTTCGATGTAGAACTTGTTGATGGGTGTGCCTAGGTACGAAATCTTCCCGTCATCTGCCACCTGTATGCCGGGCAGCTTCTTCAGGATGTCTCCTATGGTGCGGTCGCCTTCTTTCGAGAAGCGTGCCACGTTGTAGATGATTGTATCTCCTTGCGCCCGTATTTTCGGAGCTTTCACGATGACCTCCTTGATGCTGATTTCTTCGGGCTGCAAGCCGATGCGGTACGTCTTGTCTTGCGGCTGGACAGGGCGGGTCACGGCTGCATATCCCAGGCAAGAGAAGCGTATCACCGCCTGTGCTGCTTTCGTGCTGTCTGCGTTGAGGCGGAACGTCCCGTCCTCGTCCGTAATGGCGAAGGCAAGGATGCTTTTCCCGTCTGCCTTGCAGAGGGTAACGCTCACGCCTTGCAGGGGAGTATGCTTTGTGGCGTCGGTCACTTTCCCTTCCCATGTCCGTTGCTGGGCGTGGAGGGAAGAGGCGAGGCATAGTAATAATAAGTAGACGATGAACTGTCGCATGGCGATGTGATTACTTGTTTGTTTTAAATGTTTCGGTAAAAGTAAGCAAACCCGTTGAATCGGAAACGATAAAACTGTTCGGTTTTCGTTCGATACAACAACTGTCGGGTTTGGTTTTCGTTCGTCGGGTATATTTCTCCCATAAATATTTCAATGGGTCCAGCAGCCTTGCCGTGAAACTTCGTTCATTGGTCATGATTTCCGCGATGCCGGTCAGTTCGCTTTTCAGTTCCAGTGTCCGATGATACGAGGTTTGCAGCGTGTCGGGCAGTTGTACGGTTACGGTATAGTTTTCTTCGTTAGGCATTAAAGAGATAGCTGCGATTTTTCCGGTCAGGTATCCGAACTCCATGTAAGGATAGCTGGTCAGGCTGATGTTCACCCGTTGCCCGATACGGACTTTGCCCGAATTGGTTACGGGCAGTTTTAGTTTCCCGATGGTTTTCCCTTGGTTTTTGTTGACGATGGCAAACACTTGGTCGCCCGAGTTGATATTCTGGTTCTGTTGCCATACTTCGTTGTACGAAAGGATGCCGTCGGCAGGAGCGGCGAATAGAAACGACAATTCCCAGTCGTGCAGGCTTGCGTTCAGTTCGTCATAGGCTGTTTGCAGGGCTACCGCCAGCGTGTTCTGTTCTTGAGTCCGGTTCAATTCGATTTCTACAATGTCTTGCCGTAGGCTGGCTTCTTGGATGCGTGCCGAAGACAGGTCGCTCATCATCTGTTCCATGCCCCTTTGTTGGGTCAGGAAGGCACGGCGTGCTTCTTCGTGTTCTTCAGCCGAGATAAGCCCTTTGTCGTATAGCCGTTTGTTGCGTCTGTAAGTCGATTCGTAAAGTGATACTTCTTCTTCGTTCAGTTTGATTTCGTTGGTTAGGTGACGGATATAAATATGGTATTCGTCCAATTCTTTCTGCGCTGCTTGTCTTTGCTCTTCGTATAAGTCCAGTGTCAGGAAGTTCTTGTAGTCGGTCAGGCTTTTCAAGAAGGCTGCGTAGGCAGATTGGATGGTTCCCAGGCTGAGGTTTCCCGGAAAGGTGCAGTTGCATATTGTGCTGTCTGTCGGGTGAAATTCCGCTAACAGACGCTTTAATAGCAGTACATCTGCCGTTTTTGCCGGATTCTCTATGGTGGCTATGATGTCTCCCGCCTTGACTGCCTCTCCGTCTGCTTTCATCAGTTCTTTTACTTTGCCGGCGTTTCGAGCCACCATCCATACAGGCGGATTTTCTGTAGTCACCGTTATTTCCGCTTCCAGGGTGTCGGGATACGAAAAGAAGCATCCTCCTATAAACAGCAGGAGCAGGATGCCGAAGAATACCGATATGCCCCAGCGCACCAATGCCCGTGGCGGACGGGAGAGTATCTCTTGCACCTCTTCACTCTTCAGTTCTATTCTTGTTTTTTCTTCCATAGGCGGTCAAAGTTCCAGTTGGTTTTTCACTAAGCGGTAGTAAATGCCTTTACGGGCAGTCAGTTCTTCGTGTGTTCCTGTTTCGGCTATCCTGCCTTGCTCGATGACTACGATTTGATCGGCATGGCGCACGGTGCTCAGGCGGTGTGCCACTACGATGGAGGTCCTTCCCTTAAAGAAAGTGTCCAGTTTGTTCATGATGGTGCGTTCGTTGTTGGCGTCCAGTGCGTTGGTCGCTTCGTCAAAGAAGATGTAGTCCGGATTCTTGTAGACGGCACGGGCTATCAGGATGTGTTGTTTCTGTCCTTGGCTCAGTCCGTGCCCTTCCTGCCCGATTTGTGTGTTGTAGCCTAACGGTAGCGATTCGATGTAACCGTCTATGTTGGCTATCTCGGCTGCATACCGCAGTCTTTCCGTGTCAATATGTTCTACACCCGGTGCGATGTTGCCGGCTATGCTGTCGCTGAAGATGAATCCGTCTTGCATCACGATGCCGCAATGCTTCCGCCATTCACGTATGCTGTAATTGTCCAGCCGGCTGTTTCCTAACAGTATTTCTCCTTTCTCCGGCGGATAAAAGCCTAACAGCATCTTGACGATGGTGGTCTTTCCGCTTCCGCTCATGCCTACAATGGCGGTTTGTTTTCCGGCAGGGATGGTCAGGCAGATATTGTCCAGTGTAGGCGTATCGTTCAGCACGTCGTAGCGGAAAGTCAGGTTTCTTGTCACGAGGTCTTTGCCTTCGGGTATTTCCCGTATCAGGATGTGCTTGTCGTCTTCTTCGTCTGCCTTGTTTCGTATTTCCCCTAAACGGTTGATGCTCAGCTTGGCGTCTTGGCAGTCGCGTATGAAAGTAATCAGTTGGTCTATCGGGCTGTTCAGTTGCCCGATGATGTATTGCACCGAGAGCATCATGCCCAGTGTCATTTCCCCCTTTATCACCAATGCCGCCACCAAGGCGGTGATGACGATGTTTTTCACTTGGTTTATCAGTACGGCACCCGAATCTTGGTATTGTGCCAGTGCCAGGCTTTTCACGTTCAGCCGGAACAACTTTGCCTGTATGCGTTCCCATTGCCAGCGTTTCTGCTGTTCGCACGCGTAGAGCTTGATTTCCTGCATGCCCGTTACCAGTTGCACCACACTGCTTTGGTTGGCAGATTGCTGGGCGAACTTCTTGTTGTCCAGTTCCGCACGCTTTTTCAGGAATATGCCTACGTATGCCACATAGAGCAGGCTGCCCGCAGCGAATATCACGAAGATGCCGATGTTGTACAGTGCCAGCACAATGCCGAATATCACCACGTTGAACATCGAGAACAAGATGCTGAGGCTGCTTCCGGTCAGGAAGTTCTGGATGCGTGTATGGTCGTTGATGCGTTGCAGGATATCGCCCGTTTTCTTGGTGTCGAAATAGCCGATGGGCAGCCTCATCAGTTTGGCAAGGAAGTCCGAGATAAGCGAGATGTTGATGCGGGTGCCCAAGTGCAGCAATATCCAGCCGCGGATAAAGCCCACGCCCGCATTGCTGATGGATAGCGTGAGTTGTGCCAGCAAGACCAGGTACACGTAGTTCAGGTTCTGGTTGTTGATGCCGAAGTCTACGATAGACTGGGTGAGGAAAGGCAGTATCAGCTGTATCAGGCTGCCCAACAGCAAGCCGAGGAACAGTTGTCCCACCAGTTGCTTGTAAGGCTTGATGTACGAAAGCATGAAGCCCATCCCTTGAAAGCCGTTGTCCGTTTCATCGTCTTCTTCTTTGTAAAACTCCGGCGAAGGTTCCAGTAGCAGGGCAATGCCTGTGTCCTGTCCCTTTTTGCGGTTGCTTGTCCAGCAGCGGCAGAACTCTTCTGCCGTATATTTCAGTTTGCTGGTAGCCGGGTCTGCCACCCACACTTGTTTTTCCGTGCAGCGGTACACCACGACGAAGTGTTCTTGGTTCCAGTGTACGATGCAAGGCAAAGGGGCGTCTTCCTTCAATTGCTTGAAGCTGATTTCCACCCCCATGCTGCGCATCCCTATCTTTTCTGCCGCTTCGCTGATACCTAACATCGATACCCCTAACCGGCTGATGTGGCACTGCTCGCGCAAGCGTTCCAGTGAGTAGCGTTTGCCGTAATAGGCGGCTATCATGCGCAGGCAGGTCGGTCCGCAGTCCATTTGTTCATGTTGCCGGTAGTGGGGGAAACGTTTCATGAAGTGCTATATTTAAGTATATGGTTATTTGTTTGACGGTTCGTGATAATCTAATTCCAAGAAATCGTATCGTGTATATTTTAGTTTATATGCAGCTTTATCTTTTGATTTACGGTCTTTTTTCAGATACTCTAAACGCGTTGTTTTTTCGAATACCTTTTCCCAATAGTTATAGAACGTTACAGGTTCCAAGTTGTTTGTCTGAATACCGGTCAGGGTATAATGGTAATAGTCTTGGCTGTCGTAGGCTTCTGTTATTAAGCCGGGAAGTCCGCCAAGTTTCCAAGGTCCGTTGTTGATGGGGATGTCGGGCGTAAACCAAGCGTACCACAGTCTGCCTCTGAAATGGGTAATGGCAAGCTGGCAGTTGTAACCTAATACTTGTTTGACAGAATCTTGTATTATCCATGTTTGTTGAGGAGTTGTTTCTGAAAAATACAGGTACACGATAGGGGTTCTCATGTCTTCTCCTCCTTGAGTGATGTAGGTTGTGGTAATTCCTTCTTTGGGATATGATTTGTAAATATATCCGTTTGTCCGTTTGCATATCAGGTTTTCATTGTTGTTTGTGCGAATGGATTCTAAAGTTTTGTGTATGGCAATCTTTCTTCCTCTGGGGTCAGTCCACATAGAGTCGCCTTGTAGGCTGTACCAGCTATAAAATTGGCTGACTTTTTTTCCTATCCGTAAAATCATTCGGTCTTTCATTACTTTATTTCGGTCAAGTGTGTCTCGAATAACGGTATGAGCATACTGGCATTCCATCATAGCTGGTTCTATTATTATTCGCTTTTCAGCAAATGTATGTTTTGAAAGAAGGATAAATAATACAATAATCAAAGTATTTTTCATAGAGGTATATGATTAAAATCTTATAAATCTGAATGAGGAATTGTTACATCCTCATTCAGATTTAATAAAGTTTGTACTATAGACAATTCATATCAAATAACTCTTTTGCCCATTGGTCTTTTTCTGCATCTGTCCAATGCTCCATGTGTTCATTTGCATAACCAATTACATAGTCACAGCCATTATTGGCACCACCTGTAGCTTCATTCATTTGTTTTTTGTCCAAACAGAATGTTTTTAAATCTTCTAATGTCTTCATGGAATTTTAAGTTTAAAATTATAAATAAAGTTCATTTTGCGACCTTTTTATAGCCTTGTCGCCCGGGCTTTCGTTCTACGTAAAACAATATCGTTGCACGCTACAATAAATAGCGTAAATCTTCTTTTGTATAGATATTTGCTAATAGTTTGCTGTTGAAAAGCCAATTATTAGTAGTTATGATAATCGGTTTCCATAAAATCAAAGGGATGTTTGTTGCTTTTTGCCGATTCCTTCAAGAATGCAATGCGTTCTTTTTTAGGAACTTCCAACAAAGATTCGGCTTTCAGTTTATAGAAACATACCGGAGGAAGGTGGTCTTTTCTTACGCTGACCAGTGTGAAGTGGTAATGGTTTTTCGTGTCATACACTTCGGTAATCAGTCCAGGCAGTCCGTTGAACTTCCATGGCCCTTCTTGATAAGGAATTTCGGTAGTGTACCATGCTTTGTATTCCCTTCCTTGGAAGTGGCAGATGGCAAGCTGGCAGGGATAGCCCAAGACGGTTTTCGTGCTGTCTGCTATGGTGACCCATGCCTGTTTCTGATAGTTTTCTTCTATCCGTACTGGTATTTGTATAGGCGCAAAGGTGTTGAACTTTCCGTCAGGATAATTCTTATAATAATATCGGTTGATGATTTTAGTTCCCGGTCGTGGTCCTTTTTTACTCATGAAGTTCATCATTTGTTGCATGAAGATTTCGCCTCCATTGGGTGTATTGACTAACGAGTCCGTTGAAAAAGTGGATTGCGGATAGCATTGGCTTACGTTCTTTCCGATGCGTAAAACCATGGTGTCTACGGCAATTTCTGTTCCTAATGTATCTGTTTTCTGTATCCATTGGTACCGGCATTCTAACAGAGCCGGTTCGATGGTTTGCATCATGCTTTCGATTTGTGCTTGTGCAGCTTGCAGGAAGAGCAGCAAGGTGAAGAAAATAGTTGTTCGTTTCATATTGATAAGTTTTTTACTGGTGATAATCTAATTCTAAAAAATCGTAGTTTGTATATCTAAACTTGTCAGCATATTTAATTTGTGATTTATGCGCTTTTTTAAGGTAATCAAGTCGAGTGGTTTTTTCGAATACTTTTTCCCAATAATTGTAGAAAGTAACGGGTTGCAGTTTTTTTGTCTGAATGCCGGTTAATGTATAATAGTAATAGTTTTGGCTGTCGTAAGCTTCCACTATCAAGCCGGGCAGTCCGCTGAGTTTCCACGGTCCGTTATCAATAGGGATATCAGGCGTAAACCAAGCGTACCACAATCTGCCTCTGAACTGGGCGGTAGCAAGCTGGCAAGTATATCTCAACACTTGCTTAACGGAATCCTGAATTTTCCATTCCTGACGGGGTGTTTCTTCCGAAAAATACAGAAATGTAACAGGGGTTCTCATATCTTCCCCTCCTTGGGAAGTGTAAGTTGTGGTGATTCCTTTTTGAGGATATGAATGATAGATATATCCGTCTGTACGTTCACCTATAATATTTTCATGATTCTGTGTACGTAAGGCTTCAAAAATTCTTTCTGCGGCAATCTTTCTTCCTCTTGGGTCTGTCCACATGGAATCTCCTTGCAGGGTGTACCAACTATAGAATTGGCTGACGTTTTTCCCTATCCGTAAAATCATCCGGTCTTTCATCACATGGCTACGGTTAAGTGTGTCCTGTACGATAATATGGTCATACTGGCATTCCATTATGGCTGGCTCTATTATTGTCTTTTTTTCTGCAAATAATAAAGTCGGAATGGTAATCAACAATGTGACAATAACTATTTTCATGTTGTATTCTTGTTTGGATATTGCTTTAGAAAGTCCGAATGAAAAGTTATAATTTTCATTCGGACATAAAAATTAGTGCATTATCATAGACAGTTCATATCGTATAATTCTGCCCATGCATCCAATTCGGCTTGTGACCATTTGGAGCCATGCTTGTTTGCTAAGCCGACTACGTAATCACAACCGGAATTAGCACCACCAGTTGCTTCATTCATCTGTTTCTTGTCCAGACTGAATGCCTTTAAATCTTCAATTGTTTTCATTTTAGTCTTAAAATTTAAGTTAATATTTAAGTTCATCTTGCGACCTTTTATAGCCTTATCGCCCGAGCTTTCGTTCTACGTAAAACAATATCGTTGCACGCTACAATAAATAGCGTAAATCTTCTATCGTATAGATGTCCGGCAATAGCTTGCCGTTTATCATAACAGTCGGTGTTCGGGTCAAGCGGTGTTGCCGGCAATAAGCGGTTTGTTGTTGCAACAAGGCTTCCGCTTCGGGTGTTTTCGGTATGTCCGGAAGTGTTTCCGTTTCATACCATTGACGCAGCTGTTCCATGGTTGCTGCATATCCGTGTTTTAGGTAACAGGCGATGAGCTTGGCTGCTGCGTTTGCTTCTTCCTGTTTATCTGGCGTTACGGCGAATAGCAAATGTACCGGTGCCGGCAGTTGCATCCAGTCTTTTCGGCTTTGGGCACAATGCGCGCAGTGAAGCCCAATGACAAGTTGCACCGTTTTTTCTCCTTCCTTTCCGTTGGCTAAAGTAATGCCCTTAGCCGCCTGTGGTATCGTTTCGCCGGAGTCCAGCAATCGGTCGAACAATTCAGGATGTCCCAGCAAGGCTTGTTTCTGCAAACGCCCTTCTTCGTAACGCTTCCGGTCGGTTAATAAGGCTTTTATTATATACCATCCCGTCAGGCAACTGCCTCCGGTTGCTAAGAAAAGCAGGGCTTCGTGCAAGGAGAACCTGATTGCGGGATGGCTGCATCCCCATACTGCCGCCTGTAGCCAAATAATTACGTTCAGCACCATGCAGAGCATACAGAACTTGCGTGCTACCGCTGCCTGATAGATGACCGAAAACAAGGTAAATCCTACAGCTATCGGTACAGTCAGATGAACCATGCTTTCCGGTTCCATGCCTCGGTTTAAGGTATAGAGAACCAATGTAGCGTAATACACCGTAGCCAGTTCGCCTAGACTGATAAGTCCGCCAAAGGTAGCCGCCCGCGAATGGAGGATGCGGTTGCAATCTACCGCCTCGCCTATCTTGCAGAAACGTTGCAAGAAACGGTGTGCATATGACTCCTTGTACACAATCATCATTCCTACCGCCAGTCCGGCTAAGGTCAATAGTTTGAACAGCATCGTCCACCATCCATCGGCACCCACTGTACATAGGTAGAGCAATGCTACACAACTGGATAGCACAACGGTTTTGTAGCGGTCTGCCTGCCCTACGGTTTGCCGGATGCGGTAATGCGGTTCGCGATAGGCAAGTTCCGGCTTTTCCGCTACGAGCAGAATGCCTTCCCATACCGTTGCCAGTTGCTCACTACTGACGGTTATCTTCTTGCCTTGCGGATTGACCAGTTTATACCGGTCTTCTCCTTCCGGTTGGACCAAGCAAAATTCTCCTTTCTTCAGTGCGGCTAAGAATGGCAGCTCTATCCGCTCCAAGTAGGTTACAGGAAGGCGGTAGACATCGTGCCTGACGTGCAAGTGGTCTAACGCATCGCTGATGCCCCGCAGGGTAGTTCCCATCGGTGTATCTAGCAGTTTGCACAGGCTGTAACCGCTTATCTCCACCGTTAATAATTTCAGATAGCGGTGAAGCAGCAAGCTGATGTCTGCCGTCTTTGCCATATTCCGTTACAAGCTGAACGTGCCGGTATAAACAGTTCCGTCTATTTCTATACGCAATTGATAGGTACCTGCAGGCGCACCGCTTAGGTCAATCATCATGCCTTGTGTATGGAAATAAGTCTGTTGGTAGACTATCCTTCCGTTCAACTGGTTTTGGACGGAAACTACCGCTTTTGGGCTTTCGGGCATCGAAACGGACAACCACGGTTGATGAAGGAAAGCACGGGGTTGTTCTGTTAAGGAGTTGAGTACAGGTTGGTTTTCTTTATCATCTTGATAAATTTCTTTTCGTATTTTTCATCTTTACCTTGAGCGAAGCAGAAAGAAATACTTATCAGCAAACATAATAAGGTAATCAGTGTTGTTTTCATAAGCTTTTCGTTTTTTTGTTGTCACGAAGTTCTGAAAAAGCATGAAAACAAGCAAATTTTTGGTGTTACAAATTGTGTGACAATGTCACAGAAATTATCACAGTTATTCTTTATCATTTTGATTAACAGTGTTTTCGAAGAAGATAGCGAACGTGCGTTTTTCCAATTTCTGCTTCAAGCGATACTTGTGCATGCTGAGGTTGTGTTCTTTTTTACCTAAGCAGGAGGCGATGGCACTTAACCTGTATCCCATCAGGGAGAGCAGGCAGAACATGATATCTACGCTCTTGATGTTGGGTATTTCCGTCTGTAGCTGTGTGACGTATAGGCTGAATATTGTCGTGATGTCTTTGGTGAGGAGCTTTCGTTCTTTGGGTGAAAAGGGCAGGGCGTCTTCCCGTTGCAAGGCGTTTATACGCTTATGCCAGACCGTCGCTTGAAACTTCTGAATCAGTTCGCGGATTTCGATTTGTTCGATTTGACGATAGAAGTGCTCCCATTTATCGGGAGCCTGTTTGGCTTGTATGGCTACATACTCCTTGAGGCTTTCCAGTTTGCTTGCGGTCAATTGTTTTTCCAATAGCAAGTAGCGGCGTTCCCGATGCTTGACGAACAGGATGATAACGATGACGCATAGCAAAAGCGTAATGCCGATACCGCCCCACAGGTAGATGGCGTTTTCACGTCGGTCTGCTTCTGCCTTCTGCTGGTTCATCTGTTGCAGGTATTGCGCGGTCAGTTTCTCTATTTTATCGGTTTGCCGCAAGGCGTAAAGCGAATCTTTATAGATATGGAAAGAATCGACATAGATGCAAGCCAGGTCGGGTCGTGATTTCCGGTGCAATTGGAACAGATTATAAAATGCCATAGCACGGGCTGAGATACGCGGGTCTTTCGTTGCCTTGAGAAAATAGAAGGAAGCCGAATCGGTGTTTTCCAATTCTTGAAATAATTCGGCTTTCAAATAAGGGTCGGTTGTTATACGGATTTCTTCTGCATACCATTGGGCTTGTTTTTGATTACCTGTCAAGCGGGCATGTAGATGTAATTGCCTTAAAATATACCTTTCGTAAGATTTGTTTTTTAATTGGCGGGCTAACGTAATCGCTCCCTGGTAATAATGGTAAGTGCTGTCATATTGGTTCAGCATCATAAAGACGTTACCCATACTGTATGCAACGGTGTAACTATCCAATGTATCGGGGTGCGCATCTACATAGTGTTGCATTTCCCGATAGTGTAACAAGGCTTCCTGATAAAATCCGGTTTTATGGTATAGGCGTCCCAAGTCGTAGTTCACCAGCATCCGTATCCGGTCTGATGTTTGTGAAGGCAGGGCGGCAAGTGCCTGCAAATCAGTTTCCAAGGCAAGGATGTCGTTGCCCTGTTGCTGACAGATACGCCCCAAGAGGAAATAGCTTTGGGCAAGCGGGATGCCGGGAGCCTGTTTGCTATAATAGCCGATGGCAATCTTTATCAGCGAATCGTTGGTGCCTATCCGGTTCTGTTTGTTCAGGGCTTCGGTATAGAGCAAGGCATAGTCTGCCTGTGCCTTTTCCCGCAAGCGGTTGGGACGGGTTATCTGCCCGAGCAGGTTCAGTACCGAGTCGGGTTGTGCGGTATGTAGGGATGCTTCGTGCAACAAAGCCAAATCGTTTTTGCTCCCATCGCGGCAGGAAACGAGCAATGCCAAGCAGAGGCAAATCAGTATCAGTTGTTTCATCGGGTACAAAGATACACAGATTTATTTAAGAGTGGTAATTTTGTAACGGACTATTGATATGTCAAAAATTCAAAAAAACTAAGAAGCTGTTTTGAATTTCTCCAAAAAGTTTTTCTTGGCTTGATGTATC
>URCM01000012.1 GCA_900546355.1 uncultured Bacteroides sp. | reverse complement strand
TGTGTCTCTGTGTTCCATTCCATTTTTCGCAAACCAATTTTGTTCTACTATAAAAAGCCCGCATAACTGGAAAGGCTTCCGTTATGCGGGCTTTGTCTGCTTTTTGTTGTATTCAAGTCAATCTAACCTTCTTTACTTTTTCAGGTAAGAAGCCAACTCGGCAGGTGTCACGTCTTTCGCAACAATCACCCCTTCTGCATCCACCAGATAATTGGTAAAACCTCCAGTCAGGTCGAATGCGCGGAATGCCTCCGAATCGGAACCGTTTGTCTCCACATAGCAGCGGGTGTCTGTAAGCCCGTCCTGCTGTACCGTTGCGTCAAATACCGATGCATAGCGGTCGAAGGAAACAGAGACCATCTCCACTTGGCTCGTTTTTTCTACCAAATGCGCCAATGCGGCATTGTTTTGCCTGGACACCGCATCGTAACTTGCCCAGAAGCTCAACAATGTATACCCTTCACGGGCGGAGTGCAGGTTGAGCGGCTGCACGGTGTCGCAAAGAACCAAAGCAGGAATCTTGTCACCTTCCTGCAATTTCTCCGCATGAACATTCTCTTTGCTAAACGCAAGAGAAATCAAAGAACTGAATACTAATACAACAAAAAACCATTTTACATTTTTAATCATGTAATTTGATTTTAGTTAATACTATCCGGGACCGTCGTTCTACAGTGATTTCTACCCGGAACATTATCTCATGAAAGAAACGGCAACCCTGCCATACTCTCCCACTTTTCATTGAAATCGCTGCAAAGATAGGTGTTTTGGGCTTTCATTGTATCTAAAAAGAATAAAAAATATGTTTTTCAACATAAAACTTGATGTAGCTCAAGACAAACGGTTCGCAGGCTGACAAAGCAATACTCTCCAATGCGTTTCAGCGTGAAACCTGAATTGGCACAGATTTTACCCAAACAACATTTCCTCATGTTCCTATTTAAAACTATCTTTGCAACATGAGAACAGGTTTAAGCAAGTACATCGGGAAGGTTATCCCATACCTTATTTTTATTCTGCTGATTCCATTGTCTTTTCTTTATTGGATAGGAACAGGAATAGGACGGCTTATCCGGAAAGCCGTCCGCAAATGAACTGCACGGGAGATAAGGAAGTGGTCTGCAGATACAGAATCATATCGGAATGGTGCTGATTATCTCCCTGCTCGTGGAGGGTAATATTATTACAAACAAAAAGTAATATATACTGCATCGGCAGTTGAATATATACTGCAACTGCCGATGGATATATACTGCAACTGCCAATGGATATATACTGCATAGTCCGATGAAGTGCTGTAGCATAAAAAGAGGACATGGGGTTATCAGGGATTTTCTTGCCGGTAAAACCGTAATTCTTTTCTTTAATCGACATTCTTATAAAATAATCATGTATCTTTGTAGGCAAGAATAACAGCATGAACGAAGAAAGCATGGAAATAACACAAACCGAACTTATCCTGATACGCATCAGTGGGCTGGACCGTCCGGGACTGACTGCTTCCATTACCGAAATATTGTCGCACTACGAGGTTGACATCATGGACATCGGACAGGCGGATATCCACAGCACGCTTTCATTGGGCATCCTTTTTAAATGCAACGAGAAAGACTCGGGCAATGTAATGAAAGACTTGTTGTTCAAGGCTTCGGAACTGGGCATCAACATCCGTTTTTATCCCATCACGGCAGACGAATACGAAGAATGGGTAAACATGCAAGGCAAGAACCGTTATATCCTGACTTTGTTAGGACGTAAACTCACCGCCCAGCAGATAGCGGGAGCTACACAGTTGCTTGCCGACCAAGGACTGAACATCGATGCCATCCGGCGCCTGACCGGACGTATCCCATTGGATGAGCGGAAGACCAGGGTGCGTGCCTGCATTGAGTTTTCGGTAAGAGGAACTCCCCGCGATACGGAAGAGTTGCAACGCGACCTGATGAAGCTAAGCAATCGGTTGGAAATGGATTTTTCGTTCCAAAAAGATACCATGTACCGACGGATGCGCCGCTTGATTTGCTTCGATATGGACTCTACGCTGATCAAGACCGAAGTGATAGACGAATTGGCGGAACGTGCAGGTGTAGGCGAACAGGTACGGGCCATTACCGAACGGGCGATGCGTGGCGAAATAGATTTCCGCGAGAGCTTTACCGAGCGGGTGGCATTGCTCAAGGGACTGGATGAAAGCGTAATGAAAGACATTGCCGAACACTTGCCCATTACCGAAGGTGTAGAACGGATGATGTATGTGTTGAAAAAGTATGGTTACAAGATTGCCATTCTTTCGGGCGGATTCACTTATTTCGGTAATTACCTGAAAGAGAAATTCGGCATCGATTATGTGTATGCCAACAACCTGGAAATCGTGGACGGCAAGCTGACAGGACGTTATTTGGGCGACATCGTAGACGGAAGGCGGAAGGCCGAATTGCTGCAACTGATAGCTCAGGTGGAGAACGTAGACATTGCGCAAACCATTGCGGTGGGCGATGGAGCCAACGACCTGCCGATGTTATCGGTAGCCGGACTGGGGATTGCTTTTCACGCCAAGCCGAAGGTGAAAGCCAATGCGCGCCAATCTATCAATACCATCGGACTGGACGGCGTGCTGTATTTCTTAGGATTCAAAGATTCGTACCTCGACGAACGAGCAAACCGCTAATGATTATACATTATATAATATATGAAGTTTACTGAACTGAATTTGGAAGAAAGCGTCTTGGAGGCACTCGACGCGATGAATTTTACAGAATGCACACCGGTGCAAGAGCAAACCATTCCTGTCATATTAGAAGGGAGAGACCTGATAGGTGTGGCACAAACCGGCACAGGGAAAACCGCCGCTTACTTGCTTCCTGTCATCAACCAACTAAGTAAAGGAGGCTATCCCACTGACGCCATCAACTGCATCATCATGGCACCGACCCGTGAACTGGCGCAGCAGATAGACCAGCAAATGGAAGGTTTTTCTTACTTCATGCCCATATCGAGTGTTGCTATTTACGGAGGAAACGACGGTGTGCGCTTCGAGCAGGAGAAGAAAGGCTTGACGCTGGGTGCCGATGTGGTGATAGCTACACCAGGCCGTCTCATCAGCCACTTGAGCTTGGGCTATGTCGATTTGTCGAAAGTCTCCTTCTTTATTCTCGACGAGGCCGACCGGATGCTGGATATGGGATTTTCAGATGATATTATGCAAATTGTGAAATTTCTGCCTAAAGAACGTCAGACCATTATGTTCTCTGCCACTATGCCGGCAAAGATACAGCAATTGGCAAAGACCATTCTGAACAATCCTGCCGAAGTGAAAATAGCCGTATCAAAGCCAGCCGACAAAATCATCCAAGCCGCATACGTGTGTTACGAAGGACAGAAATTAAACATCATTCAAAGTCTGTTTAAAGAACAAAAGCCCGAACGGGTTATCATCTTCGCTTCGTCGAAACTGAAAGTGAAAGAAGTGGCAAAGGCCTTGAAGCGACTTGGCCTGAATGTGGGCGAAATGCATTCCGACTTGGAGCAGAGCCAGCGCGATGAGATCATGCATGAGTTCCGCAACGGGCGCATCAGCATGCTGGTAGCTACCGATATCGTTTCGCGAGGTATCGACATCGATGATATCCGATTGGTTATCAATTACGATGTACCGCATGATAACGAAGACTATGTGCACCGCATCGGACGTACCGCCCGTGCCAATAACGATGGATGTGCCATCACGTTTGTAAGCGAAACTGAACAGACCCGTTTCAAACAGATAGAGGATTTCTTAGGGAAAGCTATTTATAAACTTCCTCTTCCGCCTGAAGCAGGTGAGGCTCCGGTTTACGCTCCACACACCAATAGCCGCAACAAAGAAGGCAGAGGCAAAGGAGGCTGGAAAAGGCGTTCGTTCAACAATAAACGTCCGCAAAAGAAAGGTGGAACCAAGCAATGATTCTTCCCTGCCCAAGGCACAAAATCTCTTAATTTAAAATGATATGATGAATTATAAATTACTCGTACTCGACTTAGACGGAACATTGACCGATTCGAAAAAGAAAATAACCGCGCATACACACGATACACTGATAGAAGCGCAAAGACAAGGCGTAAGAATTGTGCTGGCTTCAGGACGGCCTACTTATGGTGTAGCCCCCATTGCCGATGCTTTGGAATTGGACCGTTACGAAGGATACATTCTATCGTATAACGGAGGAGAAATCATAGACTGGAAGACAAAGGAGCTGATGTACAAGAAATGGTTGGACGATGATGTGTTGCCTTATCTGTATCAATGCGCCAAAGACAACGGCTTTGCCATTGTAACCTACGACCATGAATATGTGCTGACGGAATTGCCCGATGACGAATATGTGCTAAAAGAAGCTCTGCTGAACGTCATGAAAATAAAGAAGGTGGACAATTTTTTAGCAGCTATCCCCCGCCCCATCACCAAATGCCTGATAGTGGGCGAACCGACCCGCCTGGCTGAACTGGAAAAGAAAATGTATGAACAGTTAAAAGACAAGATGGGCGTATTCCGCTCGGAACCTTATTTCTTGGAGCTGGTACCGAAAGGAATTGATAAAGCGCAGTCGCTGTCGGTATTGTTGAAAGAAATCGGACTGACCCAAGAAGAAATGATTGCGATGGGAGACGGATTCAATGATTTGTCGATGATTCAATATGCCGGCTTAGGCATAGCAATGGCTAATGCACAACAAGTAGTGCGTGACAATGCTGACTTCATCACGCTGTCGAATGATGAAGACGGTGTAGCATACGCTGTAAAGAAGTTTATTCTGTCTTAGGCTTACGGTCGAAGAACGGATTTTTTGATGAAGCGCTGACAGGGATGGCATAAACCTGTCGGCATCCATCCAACCAGTCGAGCTGCTGGGCAGCCAAACCTGCGGAAAACATCACGCGGGTATCTACCCGATGGTCGGCAGCCACCGAACAAGCCGAACCGATAGCAATGCCTACATCAACACTATTAATCGCACAAGGCACACCTTCTTTGCGTGAAGCACACGTTTCGTAGCCACAATGTCCGCAATCTAAGCCCTGTGGTTGTGCACGTGTACCTATTAATATGATACACTCCGCCTGAAGGATATTATCGGCGTCACGCAAGAAAAACTTAAAGCCGTTTTCTTCATACATCTGTTTCATGGTGTCGGAAAGAATGCGGATATTGCTTTCGGTCACCATCGCTATCTCGATGATGTCCACTCCTTTCCCTTTGGGTGCTGTGCGTGCAGCCACCATCATTTCCTGGGCAATACGCAACACCTCTTCGTGACGGTTGTCTCTTTCGTTAAGAATCATCTTATTTATTGTTTTACCATTTGCGACTTGCCATTCAGCCTGCAAATGCAAGCTGCCAATGGCAAATCGCAAACGGGGTTATTTAATAATGTCTAACTGTTTGAAACATTTCACTAACTTCTCGATGGCAAAATCTATCTGTTCTTTCGTATGAGTAGCCATCAAAGCAAAACGTACCAGTGTGTCTTGCGGCGCACAAGCAGGAGGAATCACAGGATTGATGAATACACCCTCGTCGAATGCCAGCTTGGTCACCTCGAATGTCTTGTCTGTATCACGTACGTAAAGCGGGATAATCGGGCTTTCCGTATCACCGATTTCAAATCCGCATTCGCGGAAACGCTTTAACGCATAATTAGTAATCTTCCATAAATTTTCCTGACGCTGCGGTTCGGTCTGCAATATATGAAGTGCTTCGATGGCGGCAGCTGTAGCGGCTGGTGTGCTGCTTGCCTGGAAAATATACGAACGTGCATTATGACGCAACCAGTTAATCGTATCCTTGTCTGCTGCTACGAACCCGCCTATAGAAGCAAGTGATTTACTGAAGGTTCCCATAATCAGGTCGATGTCTTTTGTCAGTCCGAAATGGTCACATACACCACGTCCGTTACGTCCGAATACACCTAATCCATGCGCTTCGTCCACATAGATAGTAGCGTTGTATTTCTTTTTCAGGCGGACAATCTCTGGCAAATTCGCCAAATCACCCTCCATTGAAAATACGCTGTCAACCACAATTAACTTGATGGCATCTAGTTCGCACTTTTGAAGCTCACGCTCCAAGGCTTCCATGTCGTTATGCTTATACTTCAGTTGAGTAGCAAAAGAAAGACGGCGTCCGTCAACGATAGAAGCATGGTCACGGTCATCACAAATGATATAATCACCACGTCCCACTAACTGCGGAATGACCCCTTCGTTTACTGTAAAACCTGTAGAGAAACACAAAGCTTCGTCTTTTCCGATAAATTCAGCTAATTCCTTCTCTAATCTTACATGAATGTCGAGCGTACCGTTCAACAAGCGAGAACCGGCACATCCTGTTCCGTATTTGCGGGTAGCTTCGATGGCAGCATTGATGATGCGTTCATCATGAGTCAGCCCCATGTACGAGTTCGATCCGAACATCAATACTTTCTTTCCGTCCATCATCACTTCGGTGTCCTGGGCACTGTCTATTTCACGGAAATAGGGATAAACGCCTCTCTCCATATACATCTGAGGCACTCTGAATTTACTCAATTTGTCTTGTAATAGTCCCATATTCTACTGTTTGGTAAATCTCTTTCGAGCTTAGATTTACATTGTTAAATAATAATCCGGATTATCCTTCCGGCAGATTATATAATAAAAGAACGTGCAAAGATAATAATTTTGTCATAATCAACAGGTCATTAAGACAAAAAAAATATTCAAAACTGCAATTCTGGAATAAAATGTAGGTTTCATAAACAAAATAGTCTTATTTTTGTTTTCCAAATTAAGAAACCTACTCAAAACTATATGAACTTAAAGAAACGCATCTTGTTTATAGTCAACCCCATATCGGGCATACACGGGAAAGAATTCGTGTTGCACTTAATAGACAAATACATAGACCGCACACGATATGACTACACCGTCCGGAAAACCGAATATGCGGGACACGCTTGCCAACTGGCATATCAGGCGGCAGAAGAAAAGACCGACATTGTGGTAGCCATCGGAGGCGATGGTACTATCAATGAAATAGGCCGTTCACTAGTGCATACCGACACCGCAATGGGAATCATTCCATGCGGGTCGGGCAATGGGCTGGCACGTCATTTGCATATCCCCATGGAACCACGTGGTGCCATCGAAACATTAAACAAAGGATTTATAAAAGAAATAGATTATGGCAAAATCGACCAACATCCGTTTTTTTGCACTTGTGGAGTAGGATTTGACGCATTTGTCAGCTTGAAATTTGCCGATTCTGGCAAACGGGGTTTGAGCACTTATCTGGAAAACACGTTGCACGAAAGCCTGACCTACCGTCCTGAGACTTATGAAATCGAAAACGAATTGGGTACAGTGCGTTACAAAGCCTTCCTCATCGCTTGCGCCAACGCTTCGCAATATGGTAACAATGCTTACATTGCCCCGCAAGCGTCGCTTACCGACGGCATGATGGATATTACCATATTGGAACCGTTTACAGTGCTTGATGTGCCTACCCTTGCCTTTCAACTGTTTAACAAAACCATTGACCAGAACAGCCGTATCAAGACACTGAAGGAGAAAAAAATTACCATCCACCGACACAGTGCTGGTGTCTTTCATTTTGATGGCGATCCGATGATGGGAGGAAAGGATTTGGAAGTCGAAGTGATTCATCGCGGCTTAAAGGTCATTGCGCCCGAAAAAGGGCACAATGCCGTTGAACCGTTCAGTGTGCTTCAGCATTTCACCGATTTCTTTGGTACGCGTCCGCTTACAGCCACCATTGCTGAAAAACATCGCAAGCTGCTGCAGCTAAACCAAAACCTCTTGCGCCGGTTAGCCAAGAGATGACTTATACATGTAAATAAAAATCTTTTATTAATTGAATAAATTCAGGACTATATGTACGAGGAGATGACTCTATAACCAAATTATCCGTATCACAAGCCCGGACACTTCTACAGAAAGTCAGTAAGACACGTTTAGGAGGCACGCCGGGCTTAGTCAGGACATCGGTACGACGCGATGCATACAAATGACGTTCGGCTGCCGATGTCGTAAAACTACCTATCAAGCCAGCCGGTATTATCACTGAAAAAGAACCATCATCTGTCAATAAGCGTTTCACCGCGTCCAACAGGCATTCAAAAGTCAACGATTCCGTATGCCGGGCGGCATTCCGTTGTCTGTCCGGACAATGCACCTGTTCGCAAAAGAAAGGCGGATTCGAAACAATGGTATCATATTTTCCTTCATTAAATTCGGCGACATCTGCCCGACTGATATGAATCCGTTCACTCCACGGTGAAGCATCCGCATTTTCGCACGCCTGCCCTACCGCATCCGCATCAATATCGATTCCGGTTATCCGGGCATCACAACGCTGTGCTATCATCAGCGCTATCAAACCGCTTCCCGTACCGATATCAAGTACTTGCCTTGAACGGGTGACATCGACCCATGCACCTAACAATACGCCATCTGTTCCCACTTTCATCGCGCAGCGGTCATGCCATACTTCAAACTGTTTGAACCTGAAAAAAGGGTTTCTCATAAGCTAACTTTTCAAATTTTCGCCAAAAATAAATAAAACCTATTTGATTTAAGTGTAAATCTCCAATTTATTTCATGGATTTACAACTTTTCTGTTTCCGTATTCGGAGCAGATTGTTTACCTTTGTACCCGTTTTGGAATTTAAATACAAAGAGTAGAGACAAATCACAAATTATGGCACGAAGAAAAAAGATAAAGAACGACATGGAATCCGGAGTTGCTACAGAAGAAGTGTCAATGGTAGCCGAAATCACTCCCGAGCTCGAACAACTTTCCGCGGATGAAATAAAAGGTGAAATACCTGTCATGACTTTACGCAATATGATTATGTTTACCGGTATCGTCATGCCGGTGACGGTAGGCAGACAGGCCACGTTGAAGTTGGTTCACTCCGCGTCAAAGAATAAGCAACACATCATTATAGCGACTCAGAGGTCATCGGACATAGAAGACCCAACTTTAAAAGACCTTTATCCGGTAGCGGTTGTCGGACGTGTGCTTCGGATATTTGAATTGCCTGGAGGAACGACTACCGTCATCCTGCAGGCAAGCAACGTCAAAGTGAAATTGGAAGAACTGACTTCCGTGGAACCTTTCCTGAAAGGCAAAGTATCTGTATTGCCCGAATTTATGGAAATGGAAAACAATGACGAATTCAATGCATTGATGGATACCTGCCTCGACTTGGCAAACCAGTATGTAGATGCCAGCGACCGATTAAGTCCGGATGTTACTTTCGCATTGAAAAACTTACCAAGAGAACACGTGCTGGTAAACTATATTTGTACTAATTTCCCGTTCAGCCTGGATGAAAAATACGAATTGATTTGTAAGCCGACCTTGAAAGACCGGCTGTACGCTTTGATTCAAGTGCTGAACCGCGAGACAAAACTGGCGGAGTTGAAACACGATATCCAGATGCGGACACGTGAAGACTTGGACCGTCAACAACGGGAGTACTTTTTGCAACAACAAATCAAGAATATTCAAGATGAGTTGGGAAACAGCCAGGAATACGAAATAGACGGATTACGCACCAAAGGGAAAACAAAGAAATGGAGCAAAGAGATAGCAGCCGCTTTCGAACGGGAAGTACAGAAACTGGAACGCATCAATCCGCAATCGCCCGATTACAATGTGCAGCTGAGTTATCTGCAAACATTGCTATCGCTTCCCTGGAATCTGTTTACAACCGATAACCTCAGCATCCTCAATGCAGAAAAAGTGCTCAACAAAGACCATTACGGACTGGAAAAAGTGAAAGAACGTATTTTAGAGCACTTAGCGGTGTTGCAACTGAAAGGCGATATGAAATCACCAATCCTCTGTCTTTATGGACCTCCGGGAGTGGGCAAGACTTCATTGGGACGTTCCATTGCTTCGGCTTTGAAGCGGAAATATGTCCGTATGTCGCTGGGAGGCGTGCACGACGAAGCTGAAATACGCGGACATCGCCGTACCTACATTGGCGCCATGCCCGGACGTATCATTAAAAGTCTGATAAAAGCTGAATCATCGAACCCTGTCATCATCCTTGACGAAATAGACAAGATGGGAAACGACCGTCAGGGAGACCCTGCTTCTGCCATGCTGGAAGTACTCGACCCGGAACAAAACAACGCTTTCCATGACAACTATGTAGATTTGGACTATGACCTTTCGAAAGTGATGTTCATCGCCACGGCAAACAACTTAGACATGATTCCTACCCCGTTGCTCGACCGTATGGAATTGATAGAAGTAAGTGGTTACATAACCGAAGAAAAAATAGAAATCGCAAGAAGGCACTTGATTCCCAAAGAGATGCTGGCAAACGGCTTGACAAAAACGCATGTGAAATTCACCAAACTCGCCATTGAATACATTATCGAGAACTATACTCGTGAAAGTGGCGTGCGCGAATTGGAAAAGAAAATCGGCAAAGTGATGCGCCGAATAGCCCTTGAGATAGCCAGTAACAAATTTGCCGGACTGCATGAGTTAAAGCCCGACGATATCAAGCAATATTTAGGCGTCCCTGAATATTCACGGGATAAATACCAAGGGAACGAATACGCAGGTGTAGTGACTGGCTTGGCATGGACCGCCGCAGGTGGTGAAATTCTTTTTGTGGAAACCAGCTTGAGCAAAGGAAAAGGCGGGCGCCTTACGCTGACAGGAAATTTGGGCGACGTGATGAAGGAATCGGCAATGTTGGCATTGGAATATCTGAAGGCACACTCTTCTTTGCTTGATTTGCCTGACGGCATTTTCGACAACTGGAATATTCATATCCATGTACCCGAAGGTGCCATACCTAAAGATGGTCCATCGGCCGGTATTACAATGGTTACATCGCTTGCCTCTGCGCTTACGCAACGAAAAGTCAAAGCGAACCTTGCCATGACAGGAGAAATCACCCTGCGAGGCAAAGTGCTGCCGGTAGGGGGAATCCGCGAAAAAATATTGGCGGCTAAACGTGCGGGAATAACCAACTTAATCCTGTGTGAAGAAAACCGTAAAAATATCGAAGAAATTCAACCACTATACCTGAAAGGGCTGACTTTCCATTATGTCAGAGATATAAAAGAGGTGCTTCAGTTGGCATTGACTGATGAGAAAGTAGCAGATGCCATCGACTTTGAAGCTATTATGAAAAAGGATAAAGAAGCCGAAGCGGCAGAGAAAAAATAATCGGAGGACGCGGCTGCTTGCGTAAACTTGAATGTATGCAGCCGCAGCTTCGAGGCATAAAATTACTACAGAATATAAATAATGAAATTCGAACTACAACATACCGATCCGAAATCAAACGCTCGTGCAGGACTGATTACAACTGACCACGGACAGATAGAAACGCCTATTTTTATGCCTGTCGGCACTGTGGGCAGCGTGAAAGCCGTCCATTTGCGCGAATTGAAAGAAGATATCAAAGCACAAATTATTTTAGGAAATACTTACCATTTATACCTTCGTCCGGGATTGGATGTGCTGGAAGCTGCTGGAGGATTGCATAAATTCAATGGATTCGACCGTCCGATGTTAACAGATAGCGGAGGGTTTCAAGTGTTTTCCCTTTCTGGCATCCGTAAGATGCGGGAAGAAGGTGTAGAATTCCGCTCACATATCGACGGTTCGAAGCACTTGTTTACCCCCGAGCGTGTAATGGATATCGAGCGGACTATCGGAGCAGACATTATGATGGCATTTGATGAATGTACGCCAGGTACTGCTGACTACGATTACGCGCGCAAATCGATGGAACTGACTCACCGCTGGCTGGACCGTTGTTTCACCCGTTTCAACGAAACTGAACCTAAATACGGATATAATCAGTCGTTGTTCCCCATTGTGCAAGGATGTGTATACACCGATTTACGTAAACAATCGGCTGAATACATTGCTTCAAAAAACGCAGATGGAAATGCGATTGGCGGATTGGCTGTAGGCGAGCCCACCGAAAAGATGTACGAAATGATTGAAGTAGTCAATGAAATCCTCCCGACCGATAAGCCTCGTTACCTGATGGGGGTAGGTACACCGGTCAATATCTTGGAAGGAATCGAACGTGGTGTGGATATGTTCGACTGTGTAATGCCTACCCGCAACGGACGCAATGGAATGCTTTTCACCAAAGATGGCATCATGAATATGCGTAACAAGAAATGGGAAAACGACTTTTCGCCCATTGAAGCGGATGGCGCCTCTTATGTAGACACGATGTACAGCCGTGCTTACCTACGCCACTTATTTCATGCACAAGAGCTTTTGGCATTGCAAATCGCTTCCATACACAACTTGGCATTCTATCTGTGGTTGGTAGGCGAAGCGCGTAAACATATCCTTGCAGGTGACTTCTCGACGTGGAAACCCATGATGGTGAAACGAATATCTACCCGTTTATAAAATAGAATATACCGATGAAACTCTTCGATAAACTGAAACAGAAATTGCTCCAGGTAAACTCGTCCAAACCAAACGCTATCTTGGCAGCCTTGAAACCTATATTCGGACAAAAATGGCTGAAGCGGATAGACCGCTATATCATTGTCAAGTTCTTGGGGACGTATTTCTTTGCTATTGCTTTGATTATCTCTATTGCGGTAGTGTTTGACGTCAACGAGAATATCGACCGTTTCATCAACAACAAGGCACCGTTGGAAGCCATTGTCTTCGATTACTACCTGAACTTCATCCCGTATTATACAAACCTGTTCAGTCCCTTGTTTGTCTTCATTGCCGTGATATTCTTTACCTCGAAGCTGGCAGAGAATTCAGAAATCATCGCTATGTTTTCTACGGGTATGAGTTTCAAGCGACTGATGGTACCTTACATGATTTCAGCCGCTATCATCTCGGCGGTCACTTTCGTGTTAGGCACCGAAGTGATTCCGACCGGAAGTGTCACCCGGCTGAAGTTTGAAGAACTGTATAAAAAGAAAAAGTCGGCAGACTATGCACGCAATATCCAGTTGGAGGTAGATACGGGAGTGGTGGCTTATATGGAACGTTACGAAAACTATAATAAAACCGGATACCGGTTTTCACTCGACAAGTTCGAAGACCATAAGCTGGTGTCACACCTTACGGCTCGTCGGGTAACGTATGACACCGCTTCGTATCATAAATGGATTATCCGCGACTACATGATACGGGAAATGCGTGGAATGAAGGAAATCATAACACGTGGCGATCGAATAGACTCTATCATCAAGATGGAACCGCAAGACTTCCTTATCACGCGCGGACAGCAAGAAACCATGACCAGTCCGCAACTGCGCGATTATATCCAAAAACAAAAACAACGTGGCTTTGCCAACATCAAGGAATTCGAAGTCGAGTATCATCGACGGATAGCCATGTCGTTTGCCGCTTTTATCTTGACGGCTATCGGATTGTCGCTTTCGTCGCGGAAGGTGAAGGGTGGAATGGGATTGCATTTAGGTATCGGATTGGCATTGAGTTTCTCGTACATCCTGTTCCAGACCATTTCGTCTACTTTTGCCATCAACGGCAATATGCCGCCTGCCATTGCGGTATGGATTCCGAATATCCTTTATCTGTTTATCGCGATTTATCTATATCATAAAGCACCGAAGTAAATAGCAGGCAATACAACCAATCGAACGCAGAGACATACGTTACGCCAGGATGTCTCTGCGTTTATTTTTTACCGTACACAGCCATTTCATGTTTTCTGTCGGTGCACTCCCGACTTTACGCGGGTAATTTACCGTCCCCAGCCAATATATACCCACAGAAAATGAATATATACTGCATGGGCGGTTTAATATATACTGCAACCGTCCACGGATATATACTTCATAGGCAAAGTAAGTACTACTGCGTTTATATAGCCAGTCAAATGACAAATGCGAAATTCATTGATTTTTTGTTCCGGTTAATAGGGATAATTCAATCCGCAACCATTATCTTTGTAGAGAAACAATTTGAGACAAGATATGACAGACTATCCGCAATTATTAGTTTATAAAGCATCGGCAGGTTCGGGAAAAACCTTCACACTTGCCGTACAATACATCCGGCAACTGATAGAAGACCCTACAGCCTATCGCCGCATCTTGGCCGTAACCTTTACCAATAAGGCGACCGCTGAAATGAAAACCCGCATCTTGGAGCAACTCTATGGATTGGCTCACGGTCTGAAGACATCAGACGGATACCTCGCCGAACTGAAAAAAGTATGTTCTAAAAGTGAAGAAATCATCCGGCAATCGGCACAAAAAGCATTAGAAAATATCGTACACGATTACAACCGGTTCCGTATCGAAACGATTGATTCGTTCTTTCAGGCCGTGCTGCGTAACTTGGCACGAGAACTGGAACTGGGGGCTAACATGACGATAGAACTAAATGATACCGATGCTCTCTCTGATGCTGTAGATGCGATGATAGAAAAACTGGACCGCCTGTCGCCTGTATTGGATTGGTTGTTGGAATATATCGACGAACGTATTTCGGATGATAAACGTTGGGACATATCGGGCGAAATAAAAAGTTTCGGACGTAATATCTTAAATGAAAGTTACATTGAAAGAGGTGAAGGATTGCGACGCAAGCTGGCAGACCCGGCGTTTATTCCGGCATACCGCAAACAGGTGCAAAACATCCGCCAAGACGCATTAGAGGAAATGAAAGGGTTCAGTGAGCAATTTGAAGGCTTGCTGGAAATGAAAGGCTTGGCTCCAGAAGAATTAAAGAACGGCAAACGAGGCATCGGCAGTTACTTCGCCAAACTGGCAAACGGCGACTTGACGGAAAAAATCCGTAACGCTACCGTAGAAAAATGCTTGGAAAGCGCAGAAAACTGGGCTACAAAGACATCGCCACGCCGTGCTGATATTCTTGATCTTGCTTCTTCCGAACTGCTGCCATTGCTCGCCACTGCTGAAGCATTCCGCCCGAAAAACAACCTGATTGTCAACTCGTGTAACCTATCGCTGCGCCACTTGAACAACTTACGCCTTCTTGCACACATCGATGAGGAATTACGTCTTCAAAACCAACAACATAACCGCTTCTTGCTTGCTGACACCAACGCTTTACTACATAGTCTGATGCGCGAAGGCGACGCAGCATTTATCTACGAAAAAATAGGTACTGCTATTGATACGGTGATGATAGACGAATTTCAAGATACCTCACGGATGCAATGGGAGAACTTTCATCTGCTTTTAGAAGAAAGTCTCTCTCAGCGGGAAGGCAGCCTGATTGTAGGTGATATCAAACAGAGCATCTACCGTTGGCGCAATGGAGACTGGAAGATTTTGGCAGGACTGGGTGACGACCCTACCCTACGTATCCACGAACAGACTCTGAAAACCAATTGGCGAAGTGAAGCACGCATCGTCCTTTTTAACAATGCTATATTCACCGCTGCCGTACAAATCTTGAACCACCGTCATGAAGACGAAACGGGACAAACCTGCCTGCAATTGTTAAATGCTTATAGCGACGTATGCCAACAAACCGCCAAGCAAGACGAACAAGGATACGTACGCCTCACTTTCCTGCCCGGTTCTCAAGAGCTTCCTTATGCCGAAGCTACTTTGGAAGAACTGGCTAATGAGGTGGAACGGCTCGTTGCAGCTGGCATACACACCACCGACATTGCTATCTTGGTGCGCAAAAACAAGTCTATCCCTGCCATAGCCGATTATTTTGACAAACATACATCTTACCGTATCGTGTCGGACGAGGCTTTTCGTCTGGATGCTTCGACGGCTGTATGTATGATGATGGATGGATTACGTCTGCTCGCTGTTCCTGAAGACCGTATTGCCGGAGCACGCCTTGCCGTAGCCTACCAATATGAAATCCTCCACACCGACATCGGATTGAACCATATCCTGCAAGATGAAACTGGAAAATTCCTGCCCGAATCGTTCATCGCGCAACAAGAAGAATTACGTCTGATGCCCTTATACGAGCTGTTGGAGAAACTCTTCCTCCTCTTCGATATGCACAAGATAAACCATCAAGATGCTTATTTATGTGCTTTCTATGATGCTGTAACCGAATATGTGGAAGAACATTCGTCGGAACTGACCGCTTTCATCGCTTGGTGGGACGAGCGCTTACATGAAAAAACCATTCCTTCGGGTGAAATAGACGGTATCCGCATCCTCTCTATCCATAAATCAAAAGGATTGGAATTTCATACCGTGCTCCTTCCTTTCTGTGACTGGAAGATGGAAAACGAGACGAACAATCACCTGATATGGTGTTCGGTGGCCGGAACCGGAAAAGAAACCGATATTGCTCCGTTCAACGAGCTGGACATCGTACCCGTAAATTACTCGTCGGCAATGGCAGATTCTGTCTATCGGGACAGCTACCACGATGAACGTCTTCAGTTATGGGTAGACAACCTGAACTTGCTTTACGTGGCATTTACCCGCGCCTGCAAGAATCTGATTATTTGGAGCAAGGCAGGGCAAAAAGGTTCCGTATCAGAACTGCTTTCCCAGACTGTTCCTGATTTGAAGGTATGGGATGCGAAAGATGAGGCTCTTGATGAAACATCGCCCACGGTTTATACCTTAGGTACACTCTGTCCTTCAGCAGAAGTGAAAGCGCAGCAATCAGATAATCCATTAGGAGCTTCTCCCGAAAAACTTTCCATACATGTAGAATCGATAGAAACTCCTATAGAGTTCAAGCAATCGAACCGTTCGGCAGATTTTATCGAGGGAGAAGACGATGAAACGGAAGAGCAAATGCGTTCCATCCGCCAAGGCCAGCTCTTGCATCAGGTATTCGCTTCTATCAAGACCGAAGCCGATTTGCCCGAAGCCATCGCTAATCTTACATTCGAAGGCGTAATAGAGTCGGATGCCCAAGCTTGCCGTATCGAACAATTGGCACGCCGCGCGCTTGCCCATCCGCAAGTAAAAGATTGGTATAATGGAACCCAAGCACTTTATAGCGAATGCAGCATTATCTATACCGATGAAACCGGCAATCTCCAAACCCGGCGTCCCGACCGTGTAATGATGAAAGACGGACAAGTAACGGTGGTAGATTTTAAGTTCGGAAAGAAAAAAGGCATCTACCGCGCGCAGGTAAAAGAATACATGGAACTGCTCAATAAAATGGGATATGCCGATGTAAAAGGATATCTGTGGTATGTGTTTGAAAATGAATTGGAGAAAATATAAGAAGGTAAGGCTGATTAAGGAAGCAAGTCCATTACAATCTTCCCGAGTAAGCAATACCCTCCTATAATTAATACTAAAGCAACAGACAAAATGAAAACATTCCTACAAGAGACTGCACACGATTTATATAGAAAACTAAATGGAGATTTTACAGATGTGGCAGTGGTTTTCCCCAACAAGCGCGCCAGCTTGTTTTTCAATGAATATTTGACACATGAAAGTGAACGTCCGCTTTGGTCGCCCACTTATATTAGCATTAGCGAGTTGTTCCGCCAATGCGCTACATGGCAAATAGGCGACTCCATTAAATTGGTATGTGACTTATACAAAGTATTCCGAGAAGTGACCGGTAGCACTGAAACCCTCGATGATTTCTACTTTTGGGGTGAAATGCTGATAGCCGATTTTGATGATGCAGACAAAAATCTGGCAAATACCCAAGCACTATTCAGTAACCTGAAAGATTTGAATGCCTTGACTGACAATTATGATTTTCTGGAGAAAGGACAAAAAGATGCTTTAGCACAATTTTTCCGTAATTTTTCCATCGACCGAGTAACCGAGCTGAAACAACGTTTTATCTCGATATGGGATACGTTAGGCGATATTTACAGCCATTACAAAGCGTTGCTTGAAAGCCAAAACATAGCTTACGAGGGAATGATGTACCGCAAAGTCATCGAAACACTCGATACGGAAAATCTCCCCTATCGGAAATACATATTCGTAGGCTTCAACGTATTAAACAAAGTAGAACATACCCTCTTTCATAAACTGAATGAGGCGGGCAAAGCTTTATTTTATTGGGATTACGATATTTTCTATTTGGAACGTACCCCCCATGAGGCAGGCGAGTTTATCCGTCGTAATTTGCGTGACTTTCCTTCGGAACTTCCTCCTTCGATATTCGACAACCTGAATCATCCCAAAGACATCACTTTTGTAGAATCGCCTACCGAAAACGGACAAGCACGTTACTTGCCACAATGGCTTCGTGAAAACCTTACCGTAGAAGAGAAGGAAACCGCCGTTGTACTCTGCAACGAAGCCTTGCTTCAACCTGTGCTTCACTCGCTTCCCGAAAACATAAGGCATACTAATATCACAATGGGGTTTCCTCTTTCGCAAACCCCTGTATACAGTTTCGTAAACACTTTGTTGGAACTTCATACTTCAGGTTACGACGCACGCAACGGACGATACCGTTTCGAATCGGTAGTCAGTCTCCTGCGCCATCCTTATACACGTAAACTCTCGTCCGAAGCAGAACGATTAGAACAAACCCTTGTATGCGATAACCGTTTCTATCCTCTTCCATCCGAATTAGGGAAAGACGAAATATTAGGAATGTTTTTCCTGCCTCGTACTACAAACGAAGCACTATGCCATCTGCTGAAAACCACACTCGAACTGACCGCCACTCTTTACAAACAGCAAAAGGCCCCAGCAAATGACGCATTTGATCAACTCTACCGTGAAGCCCTTTTCAAAGCATACACCTTGACAAACCGCTTTTACGCTTTGATAGAAAACAAAGAACTCGATGTGAAGCCGGATACTTTTCAACGTCTGCTTACCCGCGTAATGGCGGCTTCAAGCATTCCATTCCATGGAGAACCGGCCATCGGCTTACAAGTGATGGGAGTATTGGAAACACGTAATCTCGATTTCCGCCACCTCATTATGCTTTCGGTAAACGAAGGCCAGTTACCCCAAACAGGAAGCGATGCCTCCTTTATCCCCTACAACTTGCGGAAAGCTTTCGGTATGACTACCATCGACCATAAAATAGCTGTTTATGCTTACTATTTTTACCGTCTTCTGCAACGCTCCGAAAAAGCGACATTGGTCTTTAATACTGCTACCGATGGCATAAACCGGGGCGAAATGTCGCGTTTCATGCTCCAGTTTCTTATCGAATGGGGATATTCTGTACGCCGGCTGCGCTTAGAAGCAGGCCAATCGCCTCAAGGTACTCAATTAATCCGTATTGAAAAAAATGTCAATACGCTACGCCGTATGTGGCAAACATTCGACCTACGCTATAATCCCAAATCGGTTCTTTCGCCCTCGGCATTGAATACTTATTTGGATTGTTCACTGAAGTTCTATTATAAATATGTAGCACGCCTTGAAGCCCCCGATGAAGTATCATCTGAGATCGACGCGGCCAAGTTCGGAAGTATTTTTCATGATGCCGCCGAACACATTTATAAAGACCTTACGAAACATGGGAAAAACATAGACAAACAAACTATAGAAACCCTCTTGAAAGACGACATACGGCTACAAAATTATGTAGACGATGGGTTCAAACGACTTTTTTTCCATCTTCCGGCCGGAGAAAAGCCTTCCTACAATGGTATCCAGCTCATCAATTCGGCAGTAATCCTACGCTATGTGAAACAATTACTGCGCAGAGACTTGGAATATGTACCTTTTACTTTTACCGCTTCAGAATATCCCGTTTATGAAGAATTAGAAGTATCAGCGGCAGGGGAAATCTTACGGACACGTATCGGAGGAATTATTGACCGCATTGATGCAAAGGGTGACATCCTGCGCATCGTAGATTACAAAACCGGAGGAAGTGCTGATACACCTCCTGATGTAGAGTCGCTCTTCACTCCCGATAAAAAACGTTCGAACTATGTGTTCCAAACCTTTCTTTACGCCGCCATCGTATGTCGTAAACTTCGTGAAAGCCACGACACACGCCGGGTAGCTCCTTCTTTACTCTACATACACCACGCCGCCTCGGAAAGCTACACGCCTGTGATTCGGATGGGTAGTAAAGGAAAGGCAGAAGAAGTGTATGACTTCGCCCGCTATGAAGCAGAGTTCCGAGAACATCTGAACAAGTTGATAACAGAAATCTTTTCACCTGAAACCGCTTTCGGGCAAACGGCTATTACCGATAAGTGTACTTTCTGCGATTTCAAGAATTTGTGTAAAAGATAAGAAACTGTTTTGAATTTATCGTGCGATGCTTTGGGATGAGTTTTTGAGGCGTTTCCGCTTCTGTGATGAGGAAGATAGCCGGGCTATCTGACGAAGGACAGAAACGGGAAGGACCCAAAAACCGCCCAAAGCACACACGAAAACGGATACATCAAGCCAAGAAAAACTTTTTGGAGAAATTCAAAACAGCTTCTAAGCATGGTGTGTGAATTTTTGTTTATCAAACACGAGAACTTGAATTTTATGTGTTAAAAATATTTTAATAGCAAAAATAAACTCCACTTTTATGCAACCTAATTACAAAAATATGCGTTACTTTAAGTGTTTTTCATAGTAATAGTTTTTGGTTCGGCTCAAGCTTGCGAAAGTCTGAGCTGAAAGAGACAAAAGCGTTTGCCTCTTAACAAAAAAGAGATTGCGTTTTCCCCTGCAATCTCTTTTTTATTTAAGGATATTCATAAAAAAGCCGGACAGCGTTGAATTTGCTGTCGATCCTGAAATTGTCCAAGAGACTGTTCAGCATGGATGCCATACGCCCTGTCGATGTCTTTATTATTTCCGCATTTCTGAAAACATCCACCTGGACGCATACGGCCGGGCTACCCCCGCCCCTACGTTGGCTAATTGCGGACATTCATATTATATTTTTCCTTGCCATACGATGCCGGCGTTTTCTCCAATCTGTTCCTTGTTCATGTGCTTAAAGATTGAGGGTTATTGATAAGGGTTTCTCTGTAACGCTTGGGCGACATGCCTTTCTGTGCCTTGAAATACTTTCCGAAAAAGGAAAGGTTGGGGAAATTAAGCCGATAGGCTATTTCCTTGATGGAGATTTGCGTATAGCATAACATGTGCTCAATTTTCCGGATGGTTTTTTCCCGTATCCATTCGGCCGGAGTTTTGCCGCTAACAGCCTTTACCACGGTGGTCAGGTATTTGGAGGAGATACACATCTTGGAAGCGTAGAAAGCCACGCTTCTTTCCAAACCGTGATATACGAACAGCAAGTCCATGAACCGTGCGTACAGGGCATCTTGCGAGGACTTGTAGAGACACGCGCCTTTGGCGAAATGATTAATGCGTGCCAACAGGCGACCCTCTTTCATCAGTCGCCCGATAACGGTGGACAGTTCCGTGAAACCCAATCCGGTGGCTCTCTCCAGTTCGTCGAAAGAAAGGTTACCACCGTTCTTTTCGATAGCAGCTAACACGATAGTGGTTGCAGAGTTTTTATTGTCCATATATTGTACCGATTATACAATTAATTGCCCTGTTACAATCATTTTTAGAGAAAAATCAGTCTATTCCTGAAATAATATGTTTACCTTTGGCCACAGCTTTTAGATTTGAGTCCTTTTTAATAGCACTTAAAGATACTCATTTTCTGTGAAATGCAGAACTAAAAGCTATACTTTTTTACGGGTCTTCTGGAATTTGGAGTGATGGGTATTGCGAATGGTATATTGACAATCTATACGCCCTATGTGTAACAATCTGTATTTTAGCTTGTTCTTACGCTTCTACACATTTAAACACAATTGAGCCATTTGTAGGGGCGAATTATAGCTTTTAGATATCAGTCTTATTGATTATCAACAATATACAAAATTGTATATGTTCCATATACGCTGATATTCAGTCATATAGGGTTATCACTCCAAATGTCGGATGAACCTGAAATCGTTTAAGGTTTGTTAGTACATTTATCACCACACGGAGAAATATAATGCATAAAGGACACGAAACCCCGCAAAGTCTTTTGAGAGATTTCGTGCCCTTTATGCATTATAACATGCAAGCAATCAACGATGCAGAATCAAAGCTGAACGTGCACCAATGTTTACTTTCCCTCCTTGTAAAGTGCCCAGACCATCCATGTTGACACGACCGTCGCGACATACTACCTGCCATGTAGCGGCAGGAATTTCTACTGTCGTAGCTTGGTCACGGGCATTCAATATGACAGTAATATCGGTCCAGGCATCCCCATTAGGCTGCCCTTTCAAACGAAAAGCAACCACATTGTCTTCCGTTCCCGACAGGAACTCCAGGTTGTTTCGTACCGCATCGGCATCACCCAAACGGAAAGCAGGATGACTGCGACGCATGTGAATCAGACCGCTCACGTAATCGAACAAATCGCGATTCGATTTCTTCAACTTCCAACGGATGGCATTGATTTCATCAGGACTATTAAACGAATTGTGCACACCTTGTTTGTCGCGCATCACTTCATCACCCGCAAAGATGAAAGGAACGCCTTGCGAAGTCAACACTGCCGTCAGCGCCAGTTCCTGCAAATCCTTACGCACCGATGCCGATGCTTGAGGCAAAGTCGCTTTCAAGCGGTCTGCCAAACACATATCATCGTGACAGCTTACGTAACTGATAAACTGGGTAGGCTGCAATGCCCAGAACTTAGGCACCTTGTGCCCACCTTCACCATTCACCTGCGGATGCTCAACCCCACCGGCTATACCGAAACGAATACCTGCTTCGTTTCCTTTCACTCCTGCCAAGAACGCACCTTGTGCATCGTTGCCAAACGGACCACGCAAACTGTCGCGGAACTCATCACTAAAAGCAGCGATGCGCACCAGGCGGTCAACATTGTTCTTCATTGCCAATGAATCCATAGGCCATTGTGGCGCACCGGCCGCCCAGCCTTCTCCATATATATAGATAGTGGGATCTATCTCGTCTACCGCCTCGCGAATGGCACGCATCGTCTCCAAATCGTGAATACCCATCAGGTCGAAACGAAAGCCATCCACATGATATTCTTCTACCCAATACTTCACACTTTCTACCATAAACTTACGGACCATCGCCCGTTCGGAAGCAGTCTCATTGCCACAACCCGACGCATTGGCGAAAGTCCCGTCTGGAGCCTGACGATAGAAATAACCCGGTACTGTACGTTCAAAGTTCCCACCATCGGTCACAGCCGTATGATTATAAACCACATCCATTACCACACGGATGCCTGCCCGGTGCATTGCCATCACCATTTGCTTGAATTCGCGGATACGTACCTCTGGGTCATAAGGATCGGTAGCATAAGAACCATCGGGTACATTGTAGTTCTTCGGGTCATACCCCCAATTGTATTGCGGAGTATCCAGCCGAGTCTCGTCCACCGATGAATAATCGAACGAAGGCAAAATGTGCACGTGTGTTACACCCAATTCCTTCAAATGATCAATACCCGTCTTTTGGCCATCGGCACTCTCTGTGCCTTCTTCCGTTAAAGCTAAAAATTTGCTCCGGTGTTCAATACCCGATAACGAATCGATAGAGAAATCCCGATGATGCATCTCGTAAAGCACAATATCGGCAAAATTCTTCAGTTCCGGACGCTTGTCCTGTTCCCAGCCTTCAGGATTGGTAGCGTCTAAATCAATAATCGCTGCACGATTACCGTTCACACCTACCGCCTTTGCCCATACACCCGGCGTATCGCCCAACCATTCACCTTTTACTTTTACATCAAAAGTATAGAACTGTCCGTTTAAATCTCCGTCAACAGTCGTACACCACAATCCGTCTTTATCCGCTTTCATTGGCAAGACTTGAGCAGGTTCTCCTCCCTGCCCTTCGGCATACAGCTTTAAATTGACTTCTTCCGCCGTAGGTGCCCAAAGGGCAAACTTTGTTTCTTCGGGAGCATAAACCATTTCCTCCCAATCACCTTCCACTACGGGATAATCGGCATACGAGTCGTACTCGCGTTGCACAGATTGGCAACCCATCATTGCCAATACCGGCAAAATCAATACATGTTTTAAATTCATGGAACGTATCAATTAAATGTTAATAAAGAATTTTTCCCAAAAATACCCCTTTATTTGTATAGGAAAAACCCGTTTGAATAAAAATAGAATGCAGTAAACATCTATTCTACTGATATTCAAATAATAATAAAGTAATGTTTCATGCCTTTATAGAACCTGTCAACAAAAGAACACTCTTATAAAGGGAAGTGAGATAAAATGAATTAATCCGGTTCTAACGCTTGTACAACAGCCTTAAACCGCTACAATATTTTTATATTTTCATCTGGGAAAAACAGCCTTACAATAGCTTACAGAGGCGATTAGAATTTATATTTATTTATATTTTCATTCTTTAAGCAAAGGTTATCAGATACTCCAACTATCTTTGTGAATCATTTCTAATACCAATAACATGATGACAATAATATTTCGAATTCAGTACCACACTACATGGGGCGAAAGCCTGCATGTCCTTATTGATGAAAAAACCACAGTCGAACTGTCTACAACGAATGGATACGACTGGCAAGGCGAAATCGATTATCATCTGGATACTCCAGCCTCTTTCCTCACTTACCGTTATGAAGTCCATCGTGACAACCATTGCATACGGAAAGAATTCGGAGCACTTCCTCATATCTTGCATATAGCCAATCGTCCTGATAACTATTATTTAGTAAAAGACACGTGGCGAGACCTGCCAGCCGCATCTTACCGCTTCAGTTCGGCATTTTGCGGTACACACGAAGAACAAGCCGGAAACCATCTACAAGCAGACAGCGACACCTGCATCCTGTTTCGAGCCTTGTGTCCGTCGGGCGGAAAAACAAAACGTATCCTTGGAATCAGTGGCGACTGCAAAGCTTTAGGCAGCTGGAAAACGGACTCCCCGCTCCGTATGCACGAAATAAAGCCCAATGTATGGCAAGTCACAGTAGAAGCTTCTAAACTTCCGCCAAGCTTTACTTATAAATATGTAACAATTTCATCCGAAGACGACAGTGTAAACGAATGGGAAGCACACGACAACCGCTACATAGCACCTCCGTCGTTACAGCCCGGTGAAACTTATGTCACCCCGGAAGAAGAAGTATTCTTCGCCAGTGAAAACTATAAGATAGCAGGATGCGCCATCCCTGTATTCTCCCTCCGTTCGGAAGGCAGTTACGGTGTAGGCGACTTTGGCGACCTGAAGACTTTTATCCGCTGGGCAGCTGATACACATCAGCGTGCCGTACAAGTGCTTCCTATCAATGACACGACCATGACAGGCTCGTGGACCGATTCGTATCCTTACAGCAGTATTTCTATCTACGCTTTCCACCCGATGTACGTCGACCTGCGTCAACTACCCACACTGAACGATGCGGCAGCCGCAGCCGAGTTCGAACAGAAACGCATCGAACTAAACGCCCTGCCACAAGTAGATTACGAAGCCGTCAACCACTGGAAACGTACCTACTTGAAAGCTGTTTTCCACCAAGAGCAAGAAGCAGTCCTTACTTCGGAAGCTTTTCAAGCATTTTATAACAACAACATCGACTGGCTACAACCGTATGCCGCTTTCTGCTACCTGCGTGACAAATATGGTACACCAGATTTCCACCGCTGGCAAACATACAGCACTTACCGTACAGAACTGACCGAACAACTGTGCACACCCGGTAACGAAGCCTATCCCGAAACGATGTTCCACTGTTACGTACAATACCTGCTCCACATCCAACTGTTAGACGCTTGCGACTACGGACGTCAATTGGGTGTGATTGTCAAAGGAGACATTCCCATTGGCATCAGCCGCACCAGTGTAGAAGCATGGGTAGAACCTTATTATTTCAATATGAACGGACAGGCAGGAGCACCACCTGATGCATTCTCTACCAAAGGACAGAATTGGGGAATGCCTACCTATAACTGGAAAGTTATGGAACAAGATGGTTACCAATGGTGGCAACGCCGTTTCCGTAAGATGGCAGATTATTTCACAGCCTATCGTATCGACCACATCTTAGGCTTTTTCCGCATTTGGGAAATACCTATCCATTCCGTTCATGGACTGCTGGGACAGTTCGTTCCCTCACTGCCAATGAGCGTGGCAGAAATCGAAAGCTACGGATTGCATTTCCAGAAAGACTTTATGACCCGACCGTTCATTAATGATGAAATGTTGGATTGTATGTTCGGCGAACGCAGCCAAGAAGTAAAAGACACGTTCGTGCAACACTTGCACCACGACATTTATGAAATGCGTCCAGAATTCGACACACAACGAAAGATTGAAGCTTACTTCACAGGGAAAAGCGATACAGAGACCAACAACCTGAAAGAAGGATTATATGCATTGGTTAGTGACGTACTGTTTATCCCTGACCGTGACAATGCAGAGATGTATCATCCGCGCATCGCCGTGCAAAACGATTTCGTATACCGCCGGTTGAACCAACAAGAGAAAGATGCTTTCAACCGCCTGTATAACGATTATTACTATCGCCGCCACAACGAGTTCTGGTATCAAGAGGCCATGAAAAAATTGCCTATCCTGACTCAAGCTACCTCCATGCTGGTATGCGGTGAAGACTTAGGAATGGTGCCCGACTGTGTACCTTGGGTTATGGAACAACTGCAAATACTCTCGCTTGAAATCCAGCGTATGCCAAAGAATCCGCAAGATGAGTTCGGTCATGTATACGCTTATCCGTTCCGCTCGGTATGCACCATCGGCACACATGATATGTCGACATTCCGCGGCTGGTGGGAAGAAGACCGCGATGTAGCAGCCCGTTTCTTCTACCATGAATTAGGTCATTGGGGAAACTTGCCTGAACACGCGCCTGGCTGGTTGTGCGAAGATGTGATACGCCGCCACTTGTATAGTCCTTCCATGCTCTGCATCCTGACTTGGCAAGACTGGCTGTCGATGGATGAAAACCTCCGCAATCCCGATATTGCCATCGAACGTATCAATGTGCCAGCCAACCCAAGACATTACTGGCGCTGGCGGATGCACCTTACATTAGAAGAGTTGATGAAACAGAAGGATTTCAATGATAAAGTGCGCCAAATGATAGACGAAAGCGGAAGATAACATCCGAATCTTAAACACAGAGACAAGAAGACACAAATCTCCTGGGAATGACCCGAATTTAAGAAACCCTCCTTTGTGTCTTCATGCCTCTGTGTTATATTCTGTATATATAACTTCAATACTTAAAACCACCATGAAAGAAATACCCAACCTAAGTTTTTGGAAACTGTGGAATATCAGTTTCGGTTTTTTCGGCGTACAGATAGCCTACGCCTTGCAGAGTGCCAATATCAGTCGTATCTTCTCTACTTTGGGAGCCGACCCGCACAGCCTAAGTTATTTCTGGATACTTCCTCCGCTGATGGGCATTATCGTGCAACCCCTTATCGGTATGTTTAGCGACCGCACGTGGTGCCGTTTCGGCCGACGCATCCCTTATCTGTTTATCGGTGCCATCATAGCCGTTTTGGTAATGTGCATGCTACCTAATGCCGGCAGTTTCGGCATGACTGTATCAGCTGCCATGGTATTCGGACTTATCTCGCTAATGTTACTCGACACCTCTATTAATATTGCCATGCAACCATTCAAGATGATGGTAGGCGACATGGTGAATGAAAAACAGAAAGGACTTGCTTATTCCATCCAAAGCTTCCTGTGCAATGCAGGAAGCCTGGCGGGATATCTCTTCCCTTTCATCTTTGCTACCATCGGCATCAGTAACATTGCCCCCAAAGGCATCATCCCCGACTCCGTCATCTACTCTTTCTACGTAGGCGCAGGTATCCTGATACTGTGCGTCATCTATACTACCGTGAAAGTCAAAGAATATCCTCCGCAGCTTTACGCCGAATATCACGGCATCACCAACAATGAAAAAGAAGAGAAAATCAATGTATTCAAACTGTTAATCAAAGCGCCAAAGGCATTCTGGACTGTAGGGTTAGTGCAGTTTTTCTGCTGGTCGGCATTCATGTTCATGTGGACTTATACCAATGGGACAGTAGCAGCCAACGCCTTCGGTACACCTGCCGTCGAAATAGTGAAAGACGGAGTCACTTCCTTTGTGCTCAACACACAGTCGCAAGAATATCAGAATGCCAGCGACTGGGTAGGTATTCTTTTCGCCGTACAAGCCATCGGCTCGGTGATTTGGGCGGTAGTACTGCCGTCTTTCAAAAACCGCAAACTGGTTTATTCATTAAGCCTGATACTGGGAGGCATCGGTTTTATTTCAACTTTCTATGTCCATAACCAATACATGCTGTTCATTTCCTTCCTGCTGATAGGTTGTGCATGGGCCGCCATGTTAGCTCTTCCTTTCACCATCCTGACCAATTCGCTGACAGGAGGACACATGGGTACTTACTTAGGTTTATTCAATGGCACCATCTGTGTACCTCAAATTGTAGCAGCCGCGGCAGGAGGACAGATTCTGCATTTATTCACTCGTGAAGGCAGTGTTCCGCCCGAAGTAAATATGTTGGTACTTGCAGGTATATTGCTTTTCATCGGTGCATGCTGTGTCGGATTCATCAAAGAAGGGCATAAATAACATTATAGAAGAAAGAACGAAAGAAATGTCCGCAATCGGCCCCGACAATGACCCGCGAAATGAATATATATATTACTTGCCGTTTCAGTTATCTCCGGGAGCTGTAGCAGTTAACTGGAATGCCGGTAAAATATATCTTCGTTTTCAAGGGCATGTATCGGCTGAATGCGGACATTTATTCGGAACGATAAGGCGAAAAACATTCTTATTTTATCAACACTGCATATGAACCCGTTTCGTTCATATCCACGTATGCCAGTCCTGCCAGTTCACATTCCCGTTTCAACTGCTCTTTGAAACTTTCATTCAACGAATCATCGAACACGACACGCTTTATCTGGAACAGCCCGTTCAAATCCTTTACACTTCCCCGAAAGCCCCGGCAGATATATATGTAATCCAACGGAAGACGTTCTTTCGCCTGCTTGTCCCGCCAACGGGCATCGTCCGCCAACGCTACCCGTAATTGGTTTATCTGATAAATACGCTCGTCCGACAACAATCGTGAAATATTCCGCTCTCGTTTCGTATAAATACCCGCACGCGTGAAATACAGATAATCTTCAACCGGAGTGAAACGTTCGATTAAGAAAGTGACAATCAGCAAATTCAGACAACACAATACCCTTATCAGCCGCCAAGCGGACCGACGCGCGAGATACAGCAATAGAAGCACCAAAGCCAAAGCAAACAAGCAAGCCTGAAAAGGTGAAAAATAGACAGAAGTAATCTGAGACCCTGATAATCCCTGTACCCATTCCATCGTTCCGTTGAGTAACTGTACAGACCATTCCAACCCTTTCACCAGCCAAGGAAACGCGCCGAAAGCCAAACAGACAAGCGACAATCCTAAAATCACGACCGACAAGGGAACCACCACTAAATTAGCTAACAGAAAATAAGTGGGAAAGGTACCGAAATAGCACAAAACAAAAGGTAACGTTCCTAATTGGGCCGCAAATGACAATGCGATTGTCTGCCAAAGATAATTCACGAACTTCCAACGGCAATGAAAAAGCTTTTCAACCAACGGATAAATTAACAGCAAGGATAAAACAGCCACATAAGATAACTGGAAACTGACATCGAACAAATACATCGGACGGTAAACCAGCATCAGAAAAGCAGCCAACGAAACCGAAGAAATTGCAGCAAACCTGCCCTCTGATACCACTGCCGCTACCACACAAAGCGAATACATCACCACTGCCCGAATAACAGAAGGACTCAAACCGGAAAGAAAAGCGAAAAGCCATAAAAACACCACTATCAACAAGCCTGTTATCTGCTTACCGCCACGAAGATAGCGTAACGGGAAAAGCAGCCATGACACTATCATAGCCAATAAAACAATATGTGTCCCCGAAAGTGCCAGTATGTGACTGGTACCTGCTGCCGTATAACTGTCTTTTAATTCACGGGTCAACTCGCTTTTATCTCCGACGGTCAGTGCCGATACCACTGCCAAGACTTCCCCCTCCAGTCCCCATGCACGGAAAGTATCGACAATTTCTTCACGCCATAACAGCGCACGCAATCTTAACGGAAGCGGAAGCCTTGTCTCCAGTTTCTGCCATTGCCCCACGTATGCCACAGCCGTTCCGCCAATTCCCTGACGCTCTAAATACAGCCCGTAATCGAAACCTGAAAAATCAACATCCGATACAGGACGACTGACATTTGCACGAAAACAAACACGGCTGCCACACTCTAATTCACCTTGTATGGAATCGGGCATCCAATACAACATAATCCGCCTTTCTACCTTCCGCCAGACCGTATCAGTTTCCGTCCGCATTCGCTCCACTTCTACGACAGCCTGCATCGTTTTCGGTTTCCGATGAGGCACATCCATTATCGTACCGATATATACCGATTCTCCTTCAGCCCAATCAAAACGAACCGTTTCCCGCTCTACAAGATACAATATACTTCCTGATAAAGCCACGTTCAGAAAGACTACCGCTCCAAAAAGCATACGCCGCTCGTAATGGCTGGAAAAATACAATATTATCGCACACAGAAACGTAATACCCCACGCTCCTGCCAGCCACAACAAGCATGTTGCGTCCGAAAATAAACTATCGGATACAAGAATCCCAGCCACCAACGCCATTGTCAGCCGGAATAAAGGATAAGATGCAAGCCGGGAAAGCAAGTCAGCCCCCCACTTGTTTCAGCAGACGGACCATCTCACTAAAATCAGGAGCTTTAAACACCGTACTACCCGTAACCAGCACATCCGCACCTGCTTCTGCCAAACGCGCTCCCGTATCGAGGTTTACTCCGCCATCTACTTCAATCAATGCCCCCGACCCCGTACGGTTTATCAATTGACGCAGTGCACGCACTTTATCTATCGTATGTTCGATAAACTTCTGTCCGCCGAAACCCGGATTGACACTCATCAACAACACCATATCTACATCACCGATAATATCTTCCAATACCGATACAGGCGTTGCAGGATTCAACGTGACGCCTGCCTTCATCCCTGCATCTTTAACCTGCTGTACTACCCGATGCAGATGCACACACGCTTCGTAATGTACATTCATCATCATTGCTCCTAAATCCTTCACCTCGTGGATAAACTTCTCTGGCTGGACAATCATCAAATGCACATCAAGCGGTTTCTCCGAAAGTTTCGCTACATATTTCAACACAGGAAATCCAAAAGAAATGTTCGGCACGAATACACCATCCATAATATCGAGATGCAACCAGTCGGCACCACTTTGATTTACCTTAGCCAACTCACGCTCCAAATTGCCAAAGTCGGCAGAAAGCAACGAAGGAGCTATTTTCAAATCTGTTTTCATATGATTCATCTTTTAACAGGAAACAAACATACACAAAATTCTTCATATTTCCATCTGTTAACCGAAAAAATATAGATGAATTGTGCGTTTTATAAAACTTGGAGACGTAAAACCCTAAAGTTTTTGCGTCTCCGTGTTCATATTGCTTCTACGGGAAACTGAACCGCAAACCTACCTGTAAGTTGAAATTAAGAGAATGTTCTTTCCGTATGGTTTCTATCTCACTTCCGTCATCAAAATAATAGGCGATACCCGGTTCGGCATACAATCCTATTTGCGGAGTAAAGTTCACCTGAATGCCCGCGGCCGCCAAAACAGACCATTGCCACTCACGAATATGTAACGAGTTATGCTCAGTCTCGCGCGAAGACATTCCATTCACATAAACCACATCCCGACTGGCGGACACACATTTCTCTACCATGCCACCTGCCGAAGCATAAACCGACACCCAACGACTGTCAAACAGCGAGCGGTGCAACTTTAACGGAACACCTACATAATGCAGTTTCTGCTCTTCTTCTAAATAAGTTTCGTTTCCCGAACGCAAATCAGACGAAAGCAAGGTGTAAGCCAACCCGGTCTCAAGTGCCCAATGAGAAGCGAAATTCCACCGGAAAGACGCACCTACCGTAATAGGCATCCGGTGCCGCACTTCGGTTTTCGATGCTTGATCGCGGTTATTAAACAGCACTTGATTATATGCCGTTCGTCCGTCATCATCCGAAGCTATTGCCATATCTGATGCCGAAAGTTGTGCGGCAGGCATTCCCAACCGTCTCACCCCATTAAACGAACCGGAAGAGCTAATGGGTGTATTACCCGTATGGACACCTATCGACCATGAGTGTTTTTCCTCATCTATTTGTCGGCTCAAAGCTTGCCGGTTGCGTCGCATCCGTTCGCGGTCACGCATTTGCTGGTCTGCTCTCGCCATAGAAGTCGTATGCGCAGATACATATTCTTCCTCTTGCGGTTCTTCTTCTCTTGCCGCTGTTTTCATGGTTTCTGGTTCTGCGTCCAAGGACATCAGTTTCACCGGCCGCTCTGCCACCTGCACCGTGACAACAGATGCTGTCAAAGGAGCTTGAGGACGGGCTTTGACCAAAGGAAACGCTTGCGTGGAAGACGAAGGCTGCACATCTGGCAAAAAAGGAGAAAACTCTTTTCGTGCCATCGCAGCATCGGGATATACCGTATCCTCTGCCCAAAAGCCTGCCAACCAGACAGCAAGTCCAGAGACCATGACAATCAATGCCGCCGCAGCCACTATGGCAAAACGACGGGTGCGCCACATTGGTACTACCTGATGCGGAGGCGGCAATTCCATTTCCAACCTTTCCCACAATCCGTCGGGTAGAGATTCGGAATAACCCTCCATCTTTTTATTCAGGCGTTCTGCCCATTTATCCTTATCCTTCATCTCAATCCTTTCTTTATAATTTCTTCTTATACTCGTTTATCTTCTTCATCAGCAACATCTTCGCCCGATAAAACTGCGACGACGAAGTATGTTCGGTTATTCCTAACATTTGAGCGATTTCTTTATGACTTTTGTCTTCGAACACATATAAATTGAATACGGTACGATACCCATCAGGCAACTCACGCACCATCTGCATCAATGCCGAAGACGGAATGCCGTCAAAATCTTCTTCATTCCCATCATCGGGCATATCGGGAACATCGTCCACCTGTACTTCCTGTTGCATTCGTACATTCCTACGTCGCAGGAAACCTAAAGCTTCATTCACCATCACCCGAGAAAGCCACGCCTTCAGCGACCCCTCTCCTTGGTAGACGAACTGCAAACTTATCGACTCGAATATACGTAAAAAACCATCGTGCAAAACATCTTCAGCCGTTTCTCTGTCTGCCGTATAGCGAAGGCAAATAGCCATCAAGCCACCACCGTAGCGCTCATAGAGCAAACGGAGTGCCTGTCTGTCCTTCTGCTTGCAGCGAAGCACAAGTTCTTCTTCCGATATGTCTGCTTTCAATTGCATCTTTACTAGGAAACGATTTACGTTGCCAAATACTGCATCACTTCCAATAAAATATTTCGTTAAATAGTTTTAACTATGAAAGATGCAGTAATCAGCGTCACGCCGCATTTATAAGACAAACGATAAAAATACGAGCTTATGATAAAAACGAAATGCCTTTTGCAAATAGCCTGTACGCTAATTACCGGTTTGAGTTTGTCTTTCACCTCCTGTACATTAGACCAAGACGATGACCTTGCCAACTTGGAGGGCAATGCCGCCGGCACATTCTCTACCTTAGGTACCGTTTATGAAAACGAAGGATATATCACGATTGAATCAGACCGGTATGGTACCCTGATACCCGAAAATACAGAAACAATCACAGCTATAGACGCCGACTCTACAGGACAACGAATACTGATTGGATTCGTCTTTTTAAATGAAGCAAGCACCTTTAGCGTACACGAAAGTTATCCGATACGAATTGTCGACTTATTATATAAGGTAGAGACACGACATCCCGATATCTTGACTGACGAAGAGACAAGTGATAGCTTCGGCAACGCCCCTTTGCAAATCGTGGAAGCCACAACAGGCAAAAATCACCTCAACATCCAATATCGTTACAACGGGACCCCTGACGCTTATCATTGCTTCAGTCTGGCAATAAAAGAAAATGAAACGATAGATGCCGAAGGACTGCTGACCGCCGAGTTCAAACACGATGCACGCAACGATAGTTCAAGCGAAACCCGCGAATCTATCATCTCGTTTGCATTGGAAAGCCTGGAAACTTACACTTCTTCCGCCTGCAAAGGATTCCGTATCTTCTACAACAGCGGAGCTAACAGCCGCGCCGAATGGAAAGTCTGGAAGGACGAAAAATGAAGAACCGGCAAAAGACAAGCCGACTCTTCATTTTTCATCCTGCTTCATTTCACCATCGCTTGCTCCGAATGACGATAACCACGCAAAAAGTCGGCTATCTCCATTCGTTTTTTACCTGCCAGCTGAAGCGACAAGATATGGACATAGCCATCGACCGAAGCGATTTTCAAATGCGTCTTTCTGTCGGTTAAAATCGTTCCGGGAGCTAATGAATGCACTGCAAACTCTTTGCTGGCCTCATATATTTTTATTGCGACAGGAGCAGCATCCGGCTCACACAATTCTGTCCATGCAGCCGGATAGGGCGACAACCCACGTACAAAGTCGTATACCGGCTTCACTCCTTTACTCCAGTCGATACGGCACGTATCCTTGAATATCTTCGGAGCCGGATGAAGCACCTCTCCCTCCGCCAGCTTATCTTGCGCCACGGTCTTTACCGTTCCAGTCAAGATGGCATCCACTGTTTTCAAGACCAAGTCGCCTCCCAACATCATCAGTTTGTCATACACAATTCCCACATTATCTGTATCGGCTATGGGTACCCGCACCTGGTCGATAATCTCGCCCGTATCGATTTCGTGCTTCAAGAAAAAGGTTGTAACACCCGTTTCCGTCTCGCCGTTGATGACCGCCCAATTAATAGGAGCTGCCCCCCGATATTGAGGCAATAAAGATGCATGAAGGTTAAAAGTCCCTAACCGAGGCATCTGCCACACCACTTCGGGCAACATTCGGAATGCCACCACAATCTGCAAATCGGCACGCAACGCCCGTAGCTCCTCAAGGAACTGTTCATCTTTCAACTTCTCCGGCTGCAATACCTTCAAGCCTTGCGACACGGCATACGTCTTTACCGGACTGGGCTGAAGCACACTTCCGTGCCGTCCCATTGGTTTATCGGGCATCGTAATGACACCTGCCACATTATAGCCACCTTCCACCAAACGTTTCAGGCTCTCTACCGCGAACTCGGGAGTTCCCATATACACAATCCGTAAGTCTTTCTTTTCCATATTGTTTTTCTTTTTTATATTTTCACGCTATCGGATACAGAGATACACAGGCCATGGAAAGCCTTCGATTCTCCCCGGCCAAACACTTTGCTTCCGCTCCTCTGCATACCACCCGGTTGTTTATTCCGCCGAAAGGTCCACCAATACCTGACGGTAAGTATTCAGCATCTTTGATTTCGATACAAAGCCCAAGTAACGGTTCGCCTCGTCCACTACAGGCAAATTCCAGGCCCCCGTACTATCAAATTTCTGCATCACTTCTTCCATTGAATCGGTCTTGACGATACGTGCCTTAGGGCTTTTCATGAATCCATCCACCCGGTAGCGGCGATATAATTCCTGACGGAAGATGATATTACGGATATCGTTCAACTCCACAATACCAATCAGCTCGTCGTTTACATCCACCACGGGAAACAGGTTGCGTCGCGACTGGGAAATGACCTTCACCATTTCACCCAAGTCCATATCTGGGCGTACTTTCAGAAAATCGGTCTCCACGATGCTTTCAATATTCATCAAGGTGAGCACCGCCTTGTCTTTATGGTGCGTTATCAATTCACCTTTCTTGGCCAATCGCATGGAATAGATACTGTGAGGTTCGAACACGATGATAGTCAGATAAGCACATACCGACACAATCATCAGCGGAAGAAACAAACCATAACCTCCCGTCAGTTCAGCTATCAGAAAGACACCCGTCAACGGCGCATGCATCACTCCCGACATCAAGCCGGCCATACCCATCAAAGCAAAGTTCTTTTCCGGAACATACGTATTGCCGATGTGGAATTCATTGCACACATAAGAGAACACAAAACCCGCAATACAGCCTAAAAACAAACTTGGTGCAAAGATACCGCCACATCCGCCTCCTCCGTTGGTCGCGCTCGAAGCAAACACCTTAAATAGGATGATTAACAACAAATAAGGCACCAGCAAATGAGAGTTGCCATAAAAAAACGAATTATTCATTACGGTATCCCATTCCGACTCGGTCGTCCCGTTCAGCAACAACGTAATCGTGTCATATCCTTCACCATAAAGCGGCGGGAAAAGAAATATCAAGACACTCAGCATCGCACCACCGATGACAAACTTTACATACGGATTTGAATAGCGGCGGAAAATATTTTCTATCCAGTTCATCGCACGTGTGAAATACCACGCCACCAGCCCGCAGAATACCCCCAGCGCAATGGCATACGGAATGCGTTCCAGCGAAAACGGATAATCAAGATGAAACTGAAACATCGCTTCCGTACCTGTCAACAGATAGGACACCGATGCCGCCGTCACGCTCGTAATGAGCAACGGAAGCAAAGAAGCCATCGTCAGGTCAATCATCAGCACTTCCAGCGTAAATACCAATCCGGCAATAGGTGCCTTGAAGATGCCCGACACCGCCCCTGCGGCACCACATCCCACCAACAACATCAGTGTCTTATGATCAAGGCGGAACAAGCTTCCCAGATTGGAGCCGATAGCTGAGCCTGTCAACACAATCGGAGCTTCCGCCCCTACCGACCCACCAAAACCAATGGTAATGCCCGATGCGCACACCGATGACCAGATATTGTGGCGCTTGATACGGCTCTGCTTCCGCGAAATGGCATAAAGAATTTTAGTCACGCCGTGGCTGATATCATCGCGCACCACCTTACGGATAAACAGTCCTGTAATGAAAATGCCAACCACAGGATAGACCAAATACAACCAGTTGGCTCCCATCGGATCGAAACGGTCGGTCAGGAACTCCTTGATATATTCTACCAAAAACTTAAGCACATAAGCCGCAAGTGCCGTAAACACGCCCACCAGCAGACTCAGTATTAAAATGAATTGCTTGTCTTTGATGTGCTTCTCGCGCCATGCGATGAAACGCTGAAGCACATCCCATTTCTCTTCGGAAATCCTCATTTCTATCGTTGTTTTTGATTATATGGGCACAAAGCCACCCGATACGGGGACAATCACATTTCAATCCTCAAATTCACCCCCGTGCCTTTGTGCCCTGTGTTCGGTTTACTTTATTCACGGATAATCTTCACTTCACCTCCCTTGCCCAGCTTGATGATGCTGGAAGGCTTGGGGTGTCCTGTCTCATCGCGCCGGTAGTCTACTACGTAATCCACGGCATTCTTTATCTCCTCACTTATTTCGCTGAACACCGCAGGCGAAGGCTGGCCGCTGATATTCGCCGAAGTAGAGACAATCGCCTTGCGGAAACGAAAACAGAGTTCTTTCGAGAAAGCTTCGGAAGTGACCCGTATGCCTACGCTCCCGTCTTCGGCAAGCAAATTAGGAGCCAGATTGCGCGCCCCATCATAAATGATGGTAAGCGGCTTCGTGGTCATTTCTATCAAATCCCACGCCACGGGTGGGACATCCTTGACGTAAAAGTCTACTTTCACCGCACTGTCTACCAGCACCAACATCGCCTTGCTGTCTGCCCGCCGTTTGATTTCGTACACTCTCTTTACAGCTTCTTCATTAGTCGCGTCACACCCGATGCCCCATACGGTATCGGTAGGGTAAAGAATTACCCCTCCCTTATACATTACGTCACACGCTTTCTTGATTTCTTCTTTCATCATAATACCTATTTTATATTGAATGCAGACAAGCGGAAAAACGCAAAATCATTTCCTAAATCCCGCATTTTTGCACCTCCACATTCAATCAGTCGCACAAAAGTACAAAACTTTCATTAAATTTGCACGAAGAAACGTTTACTTTCATAATGACCGAACGAAAAATCATCCATATCGACATGGATGCCTTCTATGCGTCCGTCGAACAGCGCGACCATCCCGAGCTGAAAGGGAAGCCTGTCGCCGTAGGCCATGCCGAGAAACGGGGCGTAGTGGCAGCAGCCAGCTACGAAGCCCGCAAATACGGCGTGCGCTCTGCCATGTCTTCAGTAAAAGCCCTCAAGCTCTGCCCCCACCTGCATTTCGTGGAAGGACGGATGGAAGTATACAAGGAAGTGTCGGCGCAAATACACGAAATCTTCCACCGGTATACCGACCTCATCGAACCGATTTCGCTCGACGAGGCTTTCCTGGATGTCACCGAGAACAAGCGAGGCATCGAACTGGCGGTAGACATCGCCCGCGAAATCAAACAAAGCATCCGTGAGGAACTGCGCCTCGTGGCATCGGCAGGCGTCTCTTATAATAAATTCCTTGCCAAAGTAGCGTCCGACCTGCGCAAACCCGATGGATTATGCACCATCCATCCCGCCCAGGCACAGGAGTTTGTCGACCATCTGCCCATCGAGTCTTTTTGGGGCGTGGGTCCTGCCACCGCAAAAAAGATGCACACCTTAGGCATTTACAACGGACGGACACTGCGCGAATGTCCCCTGGATATGCTCACCCGCCAGTTCGGGAAAGCGGGACAAACTTACTACGACTTTGCCCGTGGCATTGACCATCGTCCTGTGGAACCGACCCGCATACGCAAATCCATCGGATGCGAACATACATTGGGAAAAGACATTTCCGTCAAGTCCGCCGTCATTATCGAACTATACCATGTAGCTTGCGAACTGTGCGAACGCCTGGAACGGAAAGACTTCCGTGGCAACACCCTCACCTTGAAAGTCAAATTCCACGACTTTACCCAAATCACCCGAAGCACCAGTACCGGTACCCCACTCCATACGCTGAAAGAGATCCTGCCGCTCGCCAAGCAACTGCTTGCCCATGTGGACTACCAAAACCATCCTATCCGCCTTTTAGGGCTTTCAGTCTCCAATCCCAAAGAAGACACTCCGGCCCCTCCTCCTCTTACCCGCGCCCCCGAATGGATACAACTCCAACTGGAATTTAAATGACCGGTGAGTTCAAATACACTGAAACTGCGGTTCAAATGCGTAGAAACAAGAGTTTCAATGCACTGAAACAAAAGTTTCAACATATCTAAACTAAGGTGAAACTACATTGCTTTGCCAAAGCCATAACGAGTTTCGGCAATAAAAGAATAGAAATACAAACTAATAGTTTAATCTTTCTTAAAGAAGATGCAATTATATCAGAGTTTTTTCTTATCTTTGCTCCCAAATTCGGTATAAATAATGAGACAACTTAAGATTACCAAAAGTATCACTAACCGAGAGAGCGCTTCTTTGGACAAATACCTGCAGGAAATCGGACGCGAAGACCTGATTACGGTAGAGGAAGAAGTGGAACTCGCTCAGCGTATTCGCAAAGGCGACCGCGCGGCGTTAGAGAAACTTACACGTGCCAACCTGCGATTTGTAGTATCAGTAGCCAAACAGTATCAAAACCAAGGCCTGAGCCTTCCCGACTTGATAAATGAAGGAAACTTAGGCTTGATTAAGGCAGCGGAGAAGTTTGACGAGACCCGTGGTTTCAAATTTATCAGTTATGCCGTATGGTGGATCAGGCAATCCATCCTGCAAGCATTGGCTGAGCAATCACGTATCGTGCGGTTACCGCTCAACCAGGTAGGCTCGCTGAATAAAATCAGTAAAGCTTTCTCTAAATTCGAACAAGAGAACGAACGCCGTCCGTCTCCCGAAGAGTTGGCAGACGAACTGGAGATTCCGGTAGACAAGATTTCGGATACATTGAAAGTGTCCGGACGCCATATCTCCGTAGACGCTCCTTTTGTAGAAGGAGAAGACAACAGCCTGCTGGATGTGCTGGTGAATGACGACTCTCCTATGGCAGACCGCTCCTTGGTAAATGAATCACTTTCGAGGGAAATCGACAGAGCGCTTTCTACGTTAACCGACAGAGAGAAGGAAATTATCCAGATGTTTTTCGGTATTGGAACGCAAGAAATGACGTTGGAAGAAATTGGCGACAAATTTGGATTAACACGTGAACGCGTGCGCCAGATTAAGGAAAAAGCTATCAGAAGATTAAGACAAAACTCGCGTAGCAAACTGCTCAAATCTTATTTAGGATAAAAACATCGGTTTCCGAATTGAACAAGAATGAAGAACGAAGAATGAAGGATGCCTGTAAAGCAGGCTTTTTCACTCCTCATTCTTCATTCTTTATTTTTTTATGTTAATTCTTTTGCGGGAGTTTCATATATGCCCGCAAATGCTTACTTTTGCTTCACAAAACTTGAAAACTTATGAGACAAATAAAACTGCTTTGCTTTTTGCTTATCGCATCTATCGTAATCCCGGCTTTTGCCAAGTCGCCGAAAGATAAAAACAAATATGGCATATACATCGCTGGCGTATCGGCATCGTTCAGCGATTCGTTGGTATATTTCACAGACATCCAGTTTGTGGACAGTGCTGCAGTGGGTGGAGACGGATTATTGTTAGGACGCGCGCAATACAGCATCCAACTAAAAGAATACTTGGAACAAAAAGAAAACGGCAAGAATCGTACTTGCTTTGTTTATTACGATAAGAAAAAAAAGAATGTACAAAAAGAAATCAATAAATTGAAAGAGAAATACCAAAAAGGTAATTCGTTGGTACTTCTTGACGTAAACCCTGAATTCAAGTTCGAAAAAGCCATATTATATTGATTATGAAGAAACTGTTCCTATACATTGTTTCACTCTTCATCTTGGCGGGATGTTCGGACGAAATTCCCGAACATGAACGTCCCGTACAGTCCAAACGGGCAATACTTGCCTATCTGATAGCCAACAATAATTTGGATACAGATATCATGAACAATGTAGTATGGATGTACGAAAGCCTGGCAGAAAGCCAAGATTCTTGTTCGTTGGCCATTTATTATAAACCTTCTTCAAGCAATAACTACATAGAAGAAGCCCAAATCCTGACATTCTTCACCGATGGACACGGACAGATAAACGGCCAGCCTGCATTAGAAGGAAGCGAGATGACAACAGGGAATGTCGTAGAACAAGCCTTGAAATACGCGGCAATTCCGGGTACCGCTACCGATACGGAAGTCATGCAGGCAAATTTGCAAGCCATGACAGATATTATCCCGGCAGAAAACTACGGGCTGATTTTCGGTTCGCACGCCACCAGCTGGATGCCTGCTGAAGAAAATCCGTTTATTTCCACAAAATCATTCGGTCAGGATGGAGCATACAATTCCATTAACATACCCGAGTTTGCCGATGTACTAGAAGCTAGCTTCCCCGGTAATCTTGATTTTGTCTTGTTTGATGCCTGCATGATGCAAACCGCCGAAGTTTGTTACGAACTACGAAATGCTACACATTATTGTATCGCATCCGTAATGGAGACGCCCAGAGTGGGGTTCCCTTATCATCGCATCTTATCCGAGTTATATCAAGATGAAATCGACTTCAACCAAATATGCACAGATGTCATTTCGTTCAATAAAGAAATGGGGCTATGGGGGACATACGCCGCCGTTGATTGCACACAAATGGATGCTTTTGCCAATACCGTAAAAGAGCAGATAGACCAACATGCTTCCGCCCTTGAAAACCTTTCGCTTCATTCTATCCAACAATATGGAGTGAATGGATCTACTGATTTTAGATATTTCTCATTCGATGTTGCCGATTTCATTAAACAATTGAATGAAGGAGAACTTCCGGTCTTATTCCAACAAACACTTGATCAAACTGTACTTGCCAAAAGCTGCATCACGAATAGTCATTCCTATCCGTATGGTTCGATATTAACTGATGAAAGCAAGTATTGCGGCATAGGCATGTACATTCCTGACGCCGTCCCCGATACCCGATGGAACGATTATTACCGTTCCGCCATTTCGTGGTATCAAGCAGTATGGAGTGAATAAGGTTTATGACACATAAGTTGCAAAGGCGCAGAAACAATCAGGATTCTGATTCTTTCCGCGCCTTTTCCTTTTCAGAAAATATACTGCAACCGAATCTGGGCAAGAAAGAAGTCTTTCTTATAAAAAGCGTTGCAATGCTCCCCTACCCATACATAGCTGCCGTTCAACTTCACTCCTAAATATGGGTTGATGTACCAGTTTACACCCAAAGACAAGTCGGTCTCCTCACCTCCATAAATTCCCGCACGGTTATCGTTCATGTCCGTATAATTCAAGCGGGCGACCAGTTCGATAGCTTGTGGAGTAGCCGGACGGCTCGGTATGCCATACATCGCATCGTATTCAAATCCACGTCCTTTCAGCAAGAAACCGCCTTGAATGTATCATTGAGAAAGGTTCGTATGCGTTTCCAAACGAAAGCACACTGTTCTTAAAGTGGTAATTCAGCAACAAATCCTTGATTGCTACTTTTCCTCCTCCCAATCCGATATCGGCTTTTGCCTCCCACTGTCCGTAAGCCGCTTTGAACCCGACCCGGAAATCTTCCAGCCGATAATAGCCTTGCACGTCTTCTTTGCCATAGCCCGACACGGCGGCATCGAGCAGGGCACGCGAACGGAACTTTACCTTCAACTGCTCTTGTGCCTGCGCTGTCACTCCTCCCAACAGGAGAATGGCACTCAACAATCCAGATACGATTTTCTTCATACCTGTACAGCCATTAGTTGAGGAAGCGCTTCTTCTACCGGAACCGCCCAACCGTAATCCGCCACATTAAATATCGGCGCAGTCTTGTCCGGATTAATGGCGATAATCCGTTTCGCACCGGCAATGCCTGCCGTGTGCTGGATTTGCCCACTGATACCGATAGCGATATACAAGTCTGGAGCAATGGTCTGGCCGGTCTGTCCTACTTGCAAATGCGCGTCAATCAAGCCAGCTTCTACCGCAGCACGTGACCCGGCCACAGCTGCTCCCCATTGTTTAGCCCACTGACAGATACGCTCTACCGTTTCCTTCTTCTTCACGCCACGTCCTATTCCGACCACAATCCGGCTGTTCCCCAGCGAATCTCCACCGGACATATCCAATACTTCATCCAATAAGCGAATGCGGTCGTCACACTTAAAATTTGAGAAATCATGCCGAATCCATTCCCCTTTCAATGCATTATCCGCTTCACGCGCCTTCATGACTCCCGGACGTACCGAAGCCATTTGCGGACGATGCACCGGAGTAGCAATCGTAGCCATTAAGTTTCCGCCAAAAGCCGGACGTATCTGCTGAAGCAAGCCTGTCTCACTATCGATATCCAATTCCGTACAATCGGCAGTCAAACCCGTTTGAAGCAAGGCTGGAATACGGGCAGACAATCCCCGCCCACGAGGTGTTGCGCCTACCAGCAAGATTTCAGGACGGCATTCGCGAATAACCCGAACGGCTGCACGGGCATAGTTTTCCTCAACAAACGAAGCCAATGATGAATGCTCTGCAAGGTGTATCCGCCGTGCCCCATACGCTATCAAAGAAGGAACAACCGCATCCAGTCCGCTTCCGATTAAAAGAGCCTCAACATCCTGATGCAACTTTCCAGCCAAGACGGTAGCTTTCCCTAACAATTCTTTTGTAACAGCAGAAAGGGTTCCATCCGCTTCTGTTTCGGCAAGCACCCAGATTCCATTGGATGTTCCGTCGGGAGTTTGCGTCTGGGACTCCGCTTCATTCAACACCAAAGCCTCCGAAGGGCAGGCTTGTATACAACTTCCACACAAACGACATTTATACGGGTCGATTTCCGGATATTCCGTCATACGGATTGCTCCATAGGCACAAGCGTCCGCACACATTCCACAACCGACGCATTGGTCTTTGCGCACCCGAAGCGCAAAAGAGATAGTATGTTCATTCATAAGATTCATTCATTATAAGTAAATAACGCGAGTTCGACGAATCTCTACTTGTGTACATAATCTGTCATGGTCAACGCGTAGAGACGTATTCTTGCGTCTCAGCAAGCAAGATCGCTGAATGAAATTGCCGCTTGCGAAGGCCTGGCGGTTTGCTGAGACGCAAGAATGCGTCTCTACAACTTTTCGTCGAATTCACGTTAAATATATGTTTAAAATATACTAAAATCAAATATTTACGCTTGTTAAGCCATAAAATCCTTATATTTGAAGAAAATAATCATCTATTCATGGGGCAACTTCACAAAAAATAGCTAAATTTGCCAACAACTTCGGGGAGAAATCCGGAGTTTGCAGAAAGGCATTTGAGCTTAAGTTCTTTATTCTAAAATCGCCAAATTTAAGAATCACCAAAGAGCAACAAGTGAAGAATGCCCCTTTTGCTGTTTTCGTATATGAGCATGGACGGAAGACAAATTCTGCCCCTGTCATCATATCGTTACGGCGTGGGGTGATTGTTTTCTTCCGTTCTTTTGGTGACAGTGTTTGGCGATACTGAGAATAAGAGAACGTGGGCGATAATCAAGTCCGCGCCTTTTCTGTATGGTAACGTCAAGTTTAACAGCTGAATTTTGGCGGATTTGTCAGCCTAAAACATTGTTCATGAAAACTTTTACAGGATTTAGTTTATTGCTGTTGTATGCAATGTGTCTTATCACATTTTCTTGTTCTCCTGAAATAAAAGATAGCCAAGAAAGCACAGAGATTGAGTATGATTATTTGCCGGTAAAGCTGGTAGGTTCTGATATGTGGAGCATATTGAACGTCAATACGGGTGAGGTGTTGTTCAAAGATGAATTCAAAAACCAACCTTCTCCGATATATCACGATGTTTTTGTTGTTGAGAACGGCAACGGCACTTACGATTACTATAACATAAACAATATTAAAACACCGATAAATAAAACGTCGTATTACATGGCCTCTGACTTTGTGGGGTCAGACATTACTCCTGCGACACTGCCAGACAAAGAGATAACTCTGATAAATACCAAGTGTGAAGTCGTTGCCACACTTGACAAGTCTATAAAAGCATGTTTCAAGTTCAGAGAAGGTTTAGCGCCGTTCATAACATATTCAGGTAAATTGGGATATGTTGATGAGACAGGAAAAATTGTAATAGATGCAAAGTACGATGACGGACAATATTTTTATGACGGAATATCAGTGTGTTGGATAAATGATGAATATAACGGACTGGCGACATATTACGTCATTGACAAGTCGGGGAAAGAGCTGTACAGCTTTACGTCAAACGACTATAAACTTGTAGGGCGGTTCAGTGAAGGTTTCCTGCCTGTTGCCGATGATAAAGAAGTTACTTATCTCGACCGTACAGGTAAACAGGCCTACACGTTGTGCAACCTTGCAGATACAGCCCGATACAGTTTTGCTCTTTGTACCTTTGCCGACGGACGTTCTGTGTTTTGTGAGGGCGATATGTTCGGTCTTAAAGACAAAGACAACAACATCATTCTAAGAGCCAAGTATGATTATCTGAGCAGCATCGGCAATGGAATGTATATAGCGGAAAAGGACAAGAAATTCGGTATTATAGATTTCAACGACAAACCCATTATTGACTTTAAATATCAGGGTATAGGAAGATTGCGCAGAAACATATTCCTTGTGGACAACGGAAAGTCGAAAACGCTGATAAACGACAAGGGTGAGGATGCTATAAAAGTAAACTTCTCAGAATATTCACTTCAACAGATTATAGGCGTGAAAAGCGACTGCCCCGCTCCTGAGTTAGAAGCGGATGATACCATTTATGAAGATTCTTTGGCAGGTGATACTGCGTTGGTAGATACAGTGGCTTATGATTCTGCTGACAGTTATTATTGGTGATTTCTCGGTTAAAGGGAAATTAGATTTATGATATTAATTACTGATACTTTTTCAAAATAAATAAAATTATGTGGATTCTGATTCTTGAGATAATTATCGGATTAGTGGCATATTTTATTATGAAATTTCCATGAGATAAAAAAATCACGCCAAAGAGAATGTAAATAGTCAAG